>JBOFBS010000173.1:0-4801 GCA_051645725.1 Aeromonadaceae bacterium
CTTCACTGCGCAGGATCAGGAGTTCGGCCACCAGATCCCGACTTGGACTCTGCTTATAGAGCTCCTGGTAAGCCTCATAGGCGCCGACAGAACGCAGCAGGGCGTTCCAGCGGTAAAACTCCCGCACCGGATCCTCCTCCTGTTTCATCACCTGGTACTTCACATTCAGGATGCGGGCCGTGTTATCGGCACGCTCGATAAAGGTTCCAAGACGAATAAAGCGCAGGGTATCGCTACGCAATATGGTGCCGAAGGTGGCGCCGCGCCCTTGGTGAGAGCGCTCCTTGACCCAGTCAAAGAAGGCGACTGCATCAAAACCGCTCATCCCCCGCTTGCGCTGTGCCTTCATCTCCAGCCAGGTGGTATTGAGGCTCTCCCATACTTCGCCACTGATCCGTCCTCGCACGGCGTGGGCGTTATCCCGGGCACTACGGATACAGCTGAAGATGCTGCCAGGGTTACGTTCATCGAAGATGAAGAACGCCAGCAATCCATTCATGTGCACTGTGCCGTAACGCTCCAGATAGGGCTCATGGGTGCCGGTGATCGTCAAGGGGGCGATCAGCTCGCTGTTGTCGGCATCCAGTTGCGGCATCAGTGACATGGTGTAGGTCACATCCAGCATACGGGCCGTATTCTCGGCCCGCTCCAGATAGCGGGCCATCCAGTAGAGTTCACTCGCGGTACGGCTCAGCATAGGGAATCCTCCAGAACCCAGGTGTCTTTGGTGCCACCCCCTTGCGATGAGTTGACCACTAGCGAACCTTCGGTCAGGGCAACCCGGGTCAGGCCACCTGGGATGAGGCGGATCTCTTTCCCCGTGAGAACATAGGGGCGCAGATCGATGTGGCGCGGTGCCACCCCCGACTCCACGAAGGTGGGACAGGTGGAGAGGGAGAGGGTGGGTTGGGCAATATAGTTCTCCGGGTGCGCCTTGATGCGCTCGGCAAAATCGGCGATCTCCCGCCGTGTGGCACACGGGCCGATGAGCATGCCGTAGCCGCCGGCACCATGTACCTCTTTGACGACCAGCTCAGGCAGGTTTGCCAGCACATGGGTGAGTTCATCCGGGCGGCGGCACTGCCAGGTGGGCACGTTGTTGAGAATGGGCTCCTCCGCCAGATAGAAGCGGATCATCTCCGGGACATAGGGGTAGATGGATTTGTCATCGGCGACCCCTGTACCCACGGCATTGGCCAGCACCACGCCACCTGAGCGGTAAACCGAGAGTAGGCCGGGTACGCCTAACATGGAGTCGGGGCGGAAGGCCAGCGGATCCAGGTAGGCATCATCCAGGCGGCGGTAGATCACATCGATCTGTTGCGGTCCCTGGGTGGTGCGCATGAAGACGTGGCCCTGCTTGACGAAGAGATCGGCATTCTCAACCAGCTCGACCCCCATCTGCTGGGCCAGGAAGCTGTGCTCGAAGTAGGCGCTGTTGAAGCGACCCGGAGTGAGTACCACCACACAGGGGTTTTCAACCGGAGAGCTTTCCCGCAGGGTTTGCAGCAGCAAGGAGGGGTAACGCTCTACCGGCGCGATGCGCTGTTGAGAAAACAGCTCGGGGTAGAGGCGCATCATCATCTTGCGATTCTCCAGCATGTAGGAGACGCCAGAGGGGGTTCGCAGGTTATCCTCCAGCACATAGTAGTCGCCGTTGCTGTTGCGGATGAGATCTACGCCCGTGATATGGGCATAGATGCCTCTGTGCAGGTTAATTCCCTGCATGCAGGGTTGATATTGATCGTTGGCCAGCACCTGCTCGGCAGGGATGATACCCGCCTTGAGAATATGCTGTTCATGGTAGATGTCGTGCAAGAAGGCATTGAGCGCTGTTACCCGCTGGCGTATCCCTTTGTCGAGCAGCTGCCACTCAGAGGCCGGTATGATGCGCGGCACATTATCAAACGGGATCAGACGCTCGGCGCCCTCCTCTTCGCCGTAGACGTTGAAGGTGATGCCGACCCGATGAAACAGCAGGTCGGCCTCTTCGCGTTTTTGCTGGATAAGCTTAGGGTCAGTCTCCTTGAGCCAGTGCCAAAATGGGGTGTAGTGAGGTCGACTGCTGCCATCGGCCAGCAGCATCTCATCAAATAGCGAGGGGGCAGGGGGGTGGATCTGGAGCATGGAACACCTCGTGGCTTACATCCTTGTTTTGATGTCACGCAAGGGGCATGCCAGAAAAGATGCCGGGAAAATAGGTGATTAACGCGGTACCGGGAGATATCTGCGGGCGAGGGGGGCGTCATCTGGACTAATTTGGTGCGCTACAGGCCACTGTGGTGCGCGTTGGCTCGCAAGATGGCATCACAGCGGGGAGCCTGGCCACAGGGGGAGCCAGAATAGGGCAAATCGCCCTCCCTGTGGTGCTGTGACGCTGTGGCCGTGAGCCCTTTCATCTGTGTCACTTCATTTGGAGCTCTTGTTGTGTGGAGGCCCTATCCTGTCGGGCGCACTCACCTGAAGCCGGAGAGAACGCCGCCATTGGGCCATGGTCTGGGCTCAATCCTCGCAGCCCAAACGCCGCAGCAGAGCCCGAGCCGGGCAGATGCCGGTGAAGCCACTTTGTAGCAGATTGGCACCGATAAACAGGGTCAGCCAGAGGAAAGCATCTGAGACCCACCAGGTCAATGCGACCGAGATCAGCACCAGGCTCCCGGCCATGATGCGCACACCCGCTTCAACTTTCATCTTTGCCTCTTTAGATTAAATTAGACTTTCCTAAAGTATAGTTCGCGTTATAGAATGTCGTAAATTAGAAGTAACTAATTTAAGGTTGCTTGATCAGGATGCCAGATCCTGTGGTCCCAAGTTCTGTGGTCCCAAGTTTTACGGTCAGAGGAGAAAAATAGGTGACGCACTTTACCCCGATAAGTTCTTTGCTTGGAGGCATGCTCATTGGTCTGGCTGCGCTGCTGCTGCTTTGGCTGCCCGGACGTATTGCCGGTATCAGCGGCATAGTGGCGGGTTTGCTGGCGCCGAGTCGTCAGGAGTGGCTATGGCGCGTAGTGTTTGTGGCGGGGTTGCTGCTAGGCGGGGGCGTGGGCTTCTGGTTTTTGAGGTTACCCGTCCCCGATCTTGCCTCTGTCTCCTGGCCTTTGCTCATGCTCGCCGGTCTGCTGGTCGGGGTAGGGGCCAGACTCGGGAGTGGCTGTACTAGCGGGCATGGCATCTGTGGTATCGGACGGCTTTCGCCCCGCTCCTTGGTGGCGACGGCCAGCTTCATGGGCAGCGGCGTCATCACAGTCTTCATCACCCATCATCTGTTGTAAGAGGAGCCTCTGATGATCTGGATTTCACTGCTGTGTGGTGCCCTGTTTGGTCTGGGGTTGACGATCTCGGGCATGGTGCTCCCGGAGAAGGTGTTGGGCTTTCTCGATCTGCTGGGCGACTGGGATCCTAGTCTGGCCCTGGTGATGGGGGGGGCACTACTGGTCTTCATGCCCGGCTATTTCTGGCTGGTCAAGCCCAGAGAGCGCTCGCTCCTGGGCGCCCCATTTCATCTGCCCACCAAACGGCAAATCGATAAACGGCTGATCACGGGCAGTGCCCTGTTCGGGATTGGCTGGGGCCTGGTTGGGATCTGTCCCGGTCCAGCCCTGACCAGCCTGGTGACGGCACAGTGGCCCGTGCTGCTGTTTGTGGTGGCCATGCTGGTGGGGATCAAACTGGTTTGCTGGTGGGAGGCACGCACCCGTCACGGATGATCTACAGGCGGGTAGAGAGAGCCTCCCCGGGCGCGGGGAGGCGGGCTGAGCATCAGGCGTTGAGGATCTTGCGGATCTCCTGAATGGAGAGCTTGTAGTGACGCGGACAGTCACGCCACTGGGCTAACATGCGTTGATATTTGTCGCGCATGCCCAGCTCGGAGTTGAGGGATGAGCAGCGTTTGCCCAGCTCGGGGAAGCGCCCCTCTTCATCAAGCAGGAAGCAGACATAATCGGCCAGCTCCTTCTCATGCCCCCGGGAGTAACCTATATACTCCAGACGCGCCGGAGCGACCTCTTCGGCTTCACTGGCCGGCAGATTCTCGTAAGAGACCTTCAGGGCGTGATACATCTCCAGGGTGTCGATCACCTCCTGACACGTCTCCTCGCTCAGGTGACCAAACTCTTTTTCCAGCTCCAGCAACTGCAGGCAGTAGCCACGCTCTATGATAGTTTGGCAGCGCTGATAGTAGGCGGCCTTTTCCGGATTAAGCTTGGTCAGTATCTCGTACTGGTTACTCAGGATCAGACGCTGGGCGTGATTCATGTTCATGGCAGTTCCTCGCGGTGGGCCACTTCAAAGGGGAATAGTAGTCTATAAAATACAGCATTACGGGTTTGTGGCTGTCGGGCCATGATCTTGGTCATAGATATAGGCAGGAGGCCAAGGGGCAGCCAAAGAGCTTTTTTTTTGTGTGAAGCTGAGCCCATTCTCTGTTGTTTGCCGAGGAAGTGCTTTAGGATTGGCACACCTTGCAATTTAGCTTCTGATGTTATGCCAAGAACGCTTAAAGCACTCTTTATTCTGACAATCCTCGGGTTGTCAGCCTACTACCTGGCCGTGCTCTACCTGGCCGCTCACCCCAAGGTGAGCTATGCCTATCGCCTCTATTACCTGGAGATGAAGACACGGTTCTGGAATCGTAACCAGACTCTGGCCTATATACCGGGCACCCGCCTGGATATGGTCAATGATAGGCCCTGGATCCTGACTCGCGAGGGGTGGTCTCTGCCCAAGGATGATGGCTCAGGCAGCGAGTTTGCCGGTAAAGGTGGCTTGCTCTTCACCCTGCATCGGGTGCCGGGCAAGATGA
>JBOFBS010000174.1:0-3948 GCA_051645725.1 Aeromonadaceae bacterium
CTTTGGCCTCGGCATAAAGGGTACGACCCAAGGCGGTAAGTTGTGTGCTGCTGGCACTGCGTTCGAAGAGTTCACCGCCCAGCTCCTGCTCCAGACGACGGATCTGCTTGCTGAGCGCAGACTGGGTTACATGTTGACGCAGGGCGGCCTGGCTGAAATGAAGTACTTCACCTAATGTCACAAAGGCTTTCAGATCCCTCAGTTCCATGCTGCGTTCTCCTTGCGTGTTTATTTGTTGCTTATCATTCCAGGTGGGAATAATGGGTGGCAATATTTGTCATTGGACGGAATTGTATGCTGGGGGGATGCTTATACCAACTACTTTAGATAACACCCCGACGCGGTGTGACTCTCACTGATCTCTTGACTGACAAGGAGCCAAGCCATGCATCATGACCGACTCAACTCATTCCCTGAGGGATTTTTATGGGGTGCCGCCTCGGCTGCCTATCAGGTAGAAGGCGCCTGGGATGCGGATGGCAAAGGACCTTCGGTGTGGGATAGCTTCACCAAGTTGCCGGGTAAGACTTTTGCGGGGAGCAACGGTGATGTGGCCGTGGATCACTATCATCGTTTTGAAGAGGACGTGGCGTTGATGGCCGAGATGGGGCTTAAGGCCTATCGTTTTTCGGTCAGTTGGCCGCGTATCTATCCACAGGGGCGGGGTGAGGTGAATGAGGCGGGGTTGGCGTTTTATGAGCGGCTCATCGATACCCTGCTGGCTCATCACATCGAGCCTGTAGTGACGCTCTATCATTGGGACTTGCCCCAGGCGCTACAAGATGAGTTCGGTGGCTGGGAAGATCGTCGCATCATAGCGGAGTTCGAGCGCTACTGCGTCACCCTGTTCCGCCGCTTTGCCGGCAAGGTGAAGTACTGGGTGTCGCTCAATGAGCAGAACTTCAACCTGACCAATGCCTACCTGCTGGGCACCCATCCTCCAGCGGTGCAGGACAGAAAGCGTTTCTACACCGCCAATCATATCGCCTTCCTGGCCAACGCCAGGGTGACGCTGGCGTTTCGTCAACATGTACCCAACGGCCTGATAGGCCCGAGCTTTGCCTATTCGCCTGCCTACCCGGCCAGTTGTGCCCCTGCCGACATGCTGGCCTTTGAAAATGCCGAGGAGTTCACCAACTGGTGGTGGCTGGATACCTACTGCTTTGGCCGATATCCCCAGGCAGCCCTGCGCCATCTGCAGCAACGTGGTGAGGCACCCGAGATATTGCCAGAGGATCTGGCGCTGCTGGCGGCGGCCAAGCCCGACTTCATCGGTGTGAACTACTACTACACCACCACCTTCACCGATAACCCGCTGGGTGGTCAGACCCTGCAGCGACTCAATTGCACAGGGAAGAAGGGAACAACGCCCTCCAGTGGCGTGCCGGGCTTGTATAAAACCGTGCCTAATCCCCATCTGGAGACCAGTAACTGGGACTGGGGAATTGACCCGACCGGATTACGCATCGCCCTGCGCCGCTTGTCGTCACGCTATGCGCTGCCACTCCTCATCACCGAAAATGGGCTGGGTGAGTTTGACAAGCTCGAAGCCGATGAGCGGGTACATGATGATTACCGCATCGCCTATTTGCAGAGTCATCTGCACGCCTGTAAAGAGGCGCTGAGCGATGGTGTGCCTTTGCTAGGTTACTGTGCCTGGTCTTTCACCGATATCCTGAGTTGGCTCAACGGTTATCAGAAACGTTACGGCTTCGTTTATGTCGACAGGGATGAAGAGAGCCCGCGTACGCTCAAGCGTATCCGCAAAGATAGCTTCTTCTGGTATCAAGGGGTGATTGCCAATCAGGGGGAATCGCTCTAACTGGCCAGCCGTATCCCCCGACCTCTTTGCAGAAGGTCGGGGGAATTCGTTTATCCGGAATGGCTAGTGGCTCTTGCCCTGATGCAATATCTGCTCGCAGCGAGCGGGTAACTCGGGTAGCGGGGCGGGACGCGATTTGCGACTCACCTCGGTGGGGCCATCAAACCAGCTCATCAGTTCACTGCCGCAGCCCTCTCCTGGTGGCAGGGGCTTTTGTGGTTTGCAATCCACCGCTTTAGCCGGGCAGATCAGACGCACATGCAGGTGGGCTCTATGGCCAAACCAGGGGCGAATATGTTTGAGCCAGCTACGATCGCCTCTTACCTTTTGGCACAGTGCCAGCTTGATGGCCGGATGCACAAAGATCCGCTCTACCCGCGAGTCGGTGGCGGCAAGTTTGAGCAGGGTAATGTGTTCAGCGGTAAATGCGCGGCTTACCTGGCGATTGTTCGTGCTGACCATATCCAGAGGTGTCGGTTCGCGTAGCGCGGCATTGGAGAGTCTGGGTTTGGCAAAGCGGAACCAGATATCCACATCCAGACCATTCTGGTGACTACGATGGCCTGAGGTAAAGGGGCCGCCTCGGGCCATGGCCATGTCTCCGATCAGCAGGGGGGGGAGCCCCTGCACCTGGCTGCGCCGGGTCAGATCTTGCAAATAACTGACCAGCATGGGGTGTCCATAACGGCGCTGTTGCTGTGGACGCAGCAGCTGGTAATAGCCTTGGGTCGGAAGCGGTTTGGCTCCTTGCAAACAGCCTGCGCTGTAGCTGCCAATGGGTTCAGCGGGGCCCTGAGTTGGGCCTGCCACCCAAGGCCAGGGGTTGGCCAATGTTGCCACCAATAACCAAGTCACCATATTTGCTCCTTCTTCGCCCCTTGGGCATGGGGTCATCCTTAAAATCAGTGCAGGCAGTCTACCACGACCAAATCCCGACCAGGGGGAGTCGTGGTGAGATGACGAGCAAGTGTTATTGAACGAGGGCGGCAGGGGGATGAGTAATGTGGCGGGAGGATCCCGCCACTTGCTTATTGAGCCAATTGATAACTACTGACTATGGATGCCAGGGCGTGAGCCTCATCTCGCAGGTTGTTGCTTGCCTGCTCCAACTCTTTGACCACATGCTCAGTGACCTCAACGGCATCTCGGATCACGACCAGGGTATCGGTTACCTGAGTGGCGACTATGCTCTGCTCCTCGGCGGCCGAGGCGATCATCTCGCCGCGTTGTGCCTGCAGACTGGTCTGCTGGGCTATGGCCACGAACTCCTGATTGGCGGCACTGGCATCATCCATGGCTAATTGTGCATGCTCGACACTGGTGTTCATCAGATTGACCGCCTGGCGTGTCCCCTGCTGCAGGCTGGTGATCATCAGATCGATCTCATGGGTAGCCTGTTGGGTTCGTTTGGCCAGTTGACGCACCTCATCGGCAACCACGGCAAAACCACGCCCTTGATCACCGGCACGAGCCGCTTCTATAGCCGCATTGAGCGCCAGCAGGTTGGTCTGCTCTGAAATGCTGTTAATGGTGCTGACAACCGAGCTTATCTCGCCCACTCGTTGTTCGACCGTATTGACCGAGTCTGCACTGGTGGCCAGATTGGTGAACAGCTGCTGGATAGTCTGGATGCTGGTGGCAATTTGTGCCACACCGCGAGCCGCCATCTTGTCTGTAAGCTGATTGTCGTCAGCACTTTGATGGGCATTATGGGCGACATCGCGAATAGTGGTTGCCATCTCCTCCATGGAGGTTGCAAGTGAGTCTAAACGTTCGCGCTGATCTTGCACGGCGCGTGTTACCTGTTGCATACCACTGTTCATCTGGGTTGTCGTGGCCGAGAGGGTAGTGGCCGAGTCTCGTTGGCGAAACAGCAATTGGTTGAGGTTACGGCGGGTATGCTCGAGTGCCTGGTTGATCTGAGAAAACTCATCCCGGCCTATGCCCTGTATCTGCATACTGAGATTACGATCCGCTATCTGCTGCAACACATTCAATGCCCGAGCGACTTGTGAGTGTATGGTTTTACTCAACAGCTGAACAAATGCACCGAGCAGCAGCAAGGTCAGCAGCAGAGTGATGCCAGCGTGTTTTATGTAGGCGATGAACTCCTTATCGGCAGCATC
>JBOFBS010000175.1:0-1784 GCA_051645725.1 Aeromonadaceae bacterium
GGCTGGCTTTTCGTGGCGAAGCGGGCAAAAAATGGTGGAGGGAGAAGGATTCGAACCTTCGAAGGCAGAGCCGTCAGATTTACAGTCTGATCCCTTTGGCCGCTCGGGAACCCCTCCACGGGATTACCTTTAGAATGCACTTGATGGTGGAGGGAGAAGGATTCGAACCTTCGAAGGCAGAGCCGTCAGATTTACAGTCTGATCCCTTTGGCCGCTCGGGAACCCCTCCACAAGTGCGGGCGCATAGTAGCAGATTCTCCTGGGATGTGAAGCCCCGAATTTAAAACTTTTTGCTCAAACTCCGGCAAAAGTAGCCGATAAACAACTAGATGCCTATTTTTCAAACTTTCACAGATGATAACAGATGATATCTGAATCAGTTCGCCAACAGTGTCTGGTCGATGAGCTGCAGTTGGGGCAGGGGTTAAACCATGCTCTGCAGCAGGGCCACAGAGCGGAGTTTTCGCTGCTCCTGGCATTGCTCTCGCCGGATGTGCAGGATCAGGCTTGGGTGCATGATCCGCCACCTCAGGGCGTTAGCTCTGTGGATTGGCGGCGACGATTTACCCTGCCGCCGGCGAAGCCGCTGGAGGCCGATGCCACGAGTCAGGCGCGAGCCGTGGTGCTGGCCGAGCAACTGGCAGCCGGTGGCATTGCCGCCGTGCGCCTGCAGGAATATATGCAGCCTGAGCCGTTGAGCCTGAAACAGTACCTCATCCCCGAGCCGGTGTGGAACAACCTGCCACCCCTGGTGCAGGCCAAGTATCAGAGCCTCAAGGCCGGAGAGGAGCTAGTGCGTAGCGAACCTTCGGCTGGGCCGACCGCCATGCTGGACTCTATCGCCGACGCCGAACACTGCCCCGAGCTCAAGGTGCGCTATTTTCATGCCGCCTGATTTACCACTGGCTGTCTGTGCACACATTCACACCGCTGAGGATCAAGCCAGGCTGGCCCTTGGCTGGTATACTCTACACTGATCAGCTCGACATCTGGATCCTTGGCTCCAGAGGATGAGCGCCCTCTTTTTCTTCTGGTTTGATTCGATTGGCAGACCCTATGACTCGTACTTCCCATCCGCTGGAGCTGCTCGCTCCGGCCAAGGATCTTGAATTTGGCATGGAAGCCATTCGTCACGGAGCCGATGCCGTCTACATAGGCGGCCCCACCTTTGGTGCCCGGGCGGCAGCAGGCAACAGTGTGCAGGATATCGCCCAGCTGTGCCAGTTTGCCCATCGCTTCGGTGCCCATGTCTATGTGGCCTTCAATACCCTGCTGAAGGAGGAGGAGCTGGCGGTCGCCGAACGGCTCACTCATCAGCTCTACGAGGCGGGGGCGGATGCTCTGATAGTCCAGGACATGGGGTTGCTGCAGCTGGATCTGCCGCCCATCGCCCTGCATGCCAGTACCCAGACCGATAATCGCAGTGTGGAGAAGGTGCGTTTTCTCGAGCAGGTGGGGTTCTCCCAGGTGGTGTTGGCTCGCGAACTCTCCTTGTTACAGATCCGCGAGATAGCTGATGCCACCGATGTGGCGCTGGAGTTCTTCATTCATGGTGCCCTGTGTGTCAGCTATAGCGGTCAATGCTATATCAGCCATGCCCTGACCGGACGCAGCGCCAACCGCGGGGAGTGTGCCCAGATCTGTCGTCTGCCCTGCACGCTGGAAACCCAAAAGGAGGGGAAGAGCCTGGCCCACAACAGCCATCTCTTATCGCTCAAGGATATGAACCAGACCCATAACCTGCGACAACTGATTGACGCTGGGGTGCGCTCCTTGAAGATTGA
>JBOFBS010000176.1:0-1818 GCA_051645725.1 Aeromonadaceae bacterium
CTGGATCGCCGCGATCCCCAACACATCCAGGTCACCGTCTCCCCCGCCGGGTGATCCCAGGGCCGCCGCAAGGCGGCCCCAGCCTCCGCCGGGATGGCGTCACACGGCGACGCCATCCCGGCGCGGGACTGCATCCCTGTCGCCACCCTACACACATCCAGACAGGAGATAACAACAATGAAGAGACATCTACTTACCACCATGCTGCTTGGCAGCGCCCTGCTGTTTCATGGCCAGGGAGAGGCCATGGTCAAGGGGGCTGACGTCAGCTGGCTGACCCAGATGGAGAACACCGGATACAAGTTCTATAACGACGCCGGCCAGCAGCAGGATCTGTTAAAAACCCTGAAAGAGCACGGTATGAACACCATCCGGCTCAGGGTATGGGTCAATCCTGCTGATGGCTGGAACAACATCAGTGACGTCATCGCCAAGGCCAAGCGGGCCAAGGCGGCCGGTTTCGATCTGCTGATTGACTTCCACTACAGCGACAGTTGGGCCGACCCTGGCAAGCAGACCAAGCCGGCGGCCTGGCAGAGCTACACCTTTGATCAGCTGATGTCGAACGTATGGTGGCACACCTACAACTCCCTGGTAGCCCTGAAAAACGCAGGCATCACCCCCAAGTGGGTACAGGTGGGCAACGAGACCAACAATGGCATGCTCTGGGAAGAGGGGCGCGCCTCGGTCAACATGAAGAACTTTGCCTGGCTCATCAACAGCGGTTATGACGCCGTCAAGGCGGTCAACAGTAGCACCAAGGTCATCGTCCACCTGGCCAACTGCGAGAACAACAGCCTCTATCGTTGGATGTTTGATGGCCTAAAGAACAACGGTGCCAAGTGGGATGTCATTGGTGCCTCCATCTACCCAACCCAGAGTGGCAACGGCGACTGGTTCACCCTCAACAACCTCTGCTACGACAACCTCTCCGATATGGTGACCCGCTATGGCAAGGAGGTGATGATTGTCGAGGTGGGCATGCCATGGGATGACCCGAAAAACAGTTACGACACCATTGCTGATCTACTCAATAAGATGACGTGGATCCCCGATAGCAAAGGGCTCGGAGTGCTCTACTGGGAACCACAAAGCTACAAGAACTGGCAGGGTTACAGCCTGGGGCTGATGGACAACAGCGGCAAACCCACCTATGCGCTGGATGCCTTCCTGTTGCAGTAAATATATAACGTTGCACAGAGGCGCAGTAGGTAGTGCGCCTTTTCATTCTGCCACCTGGACATGACTTCGCCCGTCTCTTCGCCCTTTATCACCAACGCATATCATCCCGCCACTTGCCTGCGCGTAATGACTCTGGATGCGGGTGGCAGCTCCACTAAGCAGAGTCGCTCGGGGCCCTCCGGTACCATCACCGAAAACATGACCACCCTCTCCCCGAGGCAAACAGACTCACCGACTGCAGCCTCCGTAGCCGGGACTCGCAACATCGGGCTCCCTAAGACGACGTCAGCACGACAAGGCGAGTCCTCAATGCAAAATAAAAAAGGGAGCCCAAGCGGGCTCCCTGTGGTGTAACGAGTCGGGTTTTACCACCAGGCTTCGGCCTGCACGCCGAAGTTCCAGGTATTATCATCCTCACCGCCGTTGAAGGATTTGCCTTCGCCATCTTTCAGATAGCTGGCAAAAACACGGATCTCCGGGCGGGCAAACATGCTGGGACCAGCTGACCAAGCTTGAGCCAAGGTATATTTTTGACCACTCGATTTTTCTTCAGAGCCGCTTGTCCAGGTCTTGGTGCTCTCATAAGTACCGGCTTCAACCAGCGTCTTCATGATGTCAGTCCACGCATAACCGCCT
>JBOFBS010000177.1:0-23979 GCA_051645725.1 Aeromonadaceae bacterium
TCCATGGCTTCGCCCGGATGGATCTTGTTGATGATACCGTCCAGACCGGCCATCAGCTGAGCAGCGAAAGCCAGGTAGGGGTTGGCAGCCGGATCCGGGAAGCGAACTTCGATACGACGAGCCTTCGGGCTCGGTACAACCGGGATACGGATAGAAGCGGAACGGTTACGGGCAGAGTAAGCCAGCATTACCGGAGCTTCGTAGCCAGGAACCAGACGCTTGTAGGAGTTGGTGGTCGGGTTGGCGAAGGCGTTGATGGCCTTGGCGTGCTTGATGATACCGCCGATGTAGAACAGGGCAGTTTCAGACAGGCCACCGTACAGGTCACCGGCGAACAGGTTTACACCGTCCTTGGCCAGAGACTGGTGACAGTGCATACCAGAACCGTTATCACCAAACATGGGCTTCGGCATGAAGGTTACAGTCTTGCCGTAGGCGTGGGCCACGTTGTGGATCACGTACTTCTGGACTTGAACTTCGTCAGCCTTCTTGGTCATGGTGTTGAAGCGGGTCGCGATTTCGTTCTGACCAGCAGTCGCCACTTCGTGGTGGTGAGCTTCAACAACTTGGCCCATCTCTTCCAGGATCAGACACATGGCTGAACGCAGGTCTTGAGAAGAGTCAACCGGAGCAACTGGGAAGTAACCACCCTTAACGCCAGGACGGTGACCCTTGTTACCACCTTCGTATTCGGTAGCGGAGTTCCAAGCAGCTTCTTCAGCGTCAACCTTGAAGAAGGAACCGCCCATGGTGTTGCCGAAACGGACATCATCAAAGATGAAGAATTCTGGTTCCGGTCCGAACAGAACGGTATCGGCGATGCCGCTGGACTTCAGGAAACCTTCGGCACGCTTGGCGATGGAGCGCGGATCGCGATCGTAGCCTTGCATGGTGGCGGGTTCCAGGATGTCACAACGAATGATCAGAGTGGTCTCTTCGGTGAACGGATCCAGCAGGGCAGTAGAGGCATCCGGCATCAGAACCATGTCTGATTCGTTGATACCCTTCCAGCCGCCGATGGAAGAACCATCGAACATCTTGCCGTCTTCGAAGAAGCCTTCGTCGATTTGATGGTGAGGCACGGAAACGTGTTGCTCTTTGCCCTTGGTGTCGGTGAAGCGCAGATCGACAAACTTCACTTCTTGTTCTTTGATCAGAGCCAGAACATTTGCTGCTGACATGCTAAATAACCTCCGGTGTCGTGGAAAACTGAATTAGCTGCAGAAATCATGCGGTCACATTCTAAAGCTAAAATTGTGCCAACAAATAAAATCCTTTAACTAACAAACAGTAACGGCAAATTTAGGGCAACCCCTTCGTCCTTGTGCACCATTTTGGTGAGTCACTGAAACAATTTGGTGCCCCAATAAGGTGCGCTAAAGGCCAGTGCGCCATCACTGCGTGAATAATACTGTGATCTTGTCCATCAGGCTTCATTAAATTTGCTCGGAATCTGCTAGGAAGATCACACGGTCGATAGTAAAATGACCGACCAATTTTTCCCCACTTGTTTTAGAGGCGAGGATGTTAGAGAAGCTCCGCAATATTGCCATTATTGCGCACGTTGACCATGGCAAGACCACACTGGTAGATAAACTTCTGCAGCAGTCAGGCACCCTGGACCGTACCAGTGAAGGTCAGGAACGGATCATGGACTCCAACGACTTGGAACGGGAGCGCGGCATAACCATCCTCGCTAAAAATACCGCCATTCGTTGGAAAGACTACCGTATCAATATCGTAGATACCCCGGGCCACGCCGATTTCGGCGGTGAAGTAGAGCGCGTCATGTCCATGGTGGACTGTGTGCTGCTGCTGGTCGATGCGGTGGATGGCCCCATGCCACAAACCCGCTTCGTGACCCAGAAGGCGTTTGCCCAAGGGTTGCGCCCGATCGTGGTCGTCAACAAGGTTGACCGTCCTGGTGCGCGTCCGGATTGGGTTATCGATCAGGTGTTCGATCTCTTCGACAACCTGGGTGCTACCGATGAGCAGCTGGATTTCCCGATTGTCTACGCCTCTGCGCTGCAGGGCTATGCCACCCTGGATCTGGCCAACCCGTCTGACAACATGGACCCGCTGTTCCAGGCCATCGTTGATTTCGTTGAACCGCCGAAGGCTGATCCGGAAGGCGAGTTCCAGATGCAGATCTCCCAGCTGGATTACTCCTCTTATGTAGGGGTTATCGGGATCGGCCGTATCACCCGCGGTAAGGTGAAGCCGAACATGCAGGTGACGGTTGTTGGTGCCGATGGCAAGACTCGTACCGGCAAGATTGGCCAGGTCATGGGTTACCTCGGTCTGCAGCGTACCGAGACCACAGAGGCGCAAGCCGGTGACATCATTGCGATTACCGGTCTGGGCGAACTGAAGATCTCCGACACCATCTGCTCTAACGCCGCGGTTGAGGCTCTGCCTCCGCTCTCCGTCGATGAGCCGACCGTGACCATGACCTTCCAGGTTAACACCTCACCCTTCGCTGGTAAGGAAGGGAAGTACGTCACCTCCCGTAATATTCTGGAGCGTCTGCAGAGCGAGCTGGTGCACAACGTGGCACTGCGCGTCGATAACACAGATGATCCGGACAAGTTCCGCGTCTCTGGCCGTGGTGAACTGCACCTGGGCATCCTGATTGAAAACATGCGTCGTGAAGGTTTCGAACTGGCCGTGTCCCGTCCGGAAGTTATCATGCGTGAAGAGAATGGTGTGAAGATGGAACCGATGGAGACGCTGACCGTCGACATCGAGGATCAACACCAGGGCTCTATCATGGAGAAGCTGGGTGAGCGTAAGGCTGACCTGCGTAACATGGTGCCGGATGGTAAGGGTCGTGTGCGTCTGGATTATCTCATCCCGGCTCGTGGCCTCATCGGCTTCCAGACCGAGTTTATGACCCTGACCTCTGGTACGGGTCTGCTCTACCATACCTTCGAAAGCTATGGTGAGCACAAAGGTGGCTCTATCGGCCAGCGTCAGAACGGGGTGCTCATCTCCAACGCTACCGGTAAGGCGCTGGGCTTTGCCCTCTTCAACCTGCAGGAGCGTGGCCGTCTCTTTATCGAGCACGCCACCGAGGTGTACGAAGGCCAGGTGATCGGTATCCACAGTCGTTCAAACGATCTGACCGTAAACTGTCTGAAGGGCAAGCAGCTGACCAACATGCGTGCCTCCGGTACCGATGAAGCTATCGTGCTGACCACGCCGATCAAGATGACCCTGGAGCAGGCTCTGGAGTTCATCGATGATGATGAGCTGGTGGAAGTTACGCCACAAAGCGTTCGCATCCGTAAGAAGTTGCTGACCGAAGTGGATCGTAAGCGTTACAACCGCTCTGTAGGTAAAGATGAGTAATTGAGCTCGTCACAAGTTGAAAAAACCCCGCCATGTGCGGGGTTTTTTGTCTGGTTTATCAAAAGGTAACATGGCATGCTGCCCCTTCATTGACCAAGCGGAGCATGCCGTGGCCACATCTCCCCTGTATCGACACCCAGCCCTTCAGCACCTGCGGATCTTTTTGGTGCTATGGTGGAAGCGAATCCAGCAGGATCGTCTCTCGGTGCTGGCCGGACACCTGGCTTATGTCACCCTGCTCTCCCTGGTGCCCCTGGTGACGGTTGTCTTCTCCATTTTCTCCTTCTTTCCGCTGTTTGCGCCGGTACGCCTCAAGGTGGAGGAGTTTGTCTTCGCTAACTTTGTCCCGGCGGCCAGCGATGTGATCCACAGTAGCTTCACTCAGTTTGTGTCCAATGCCTCACGCATGACCTCGATCGGTGTGGTGGCTCTGGTGGTGGTCGCCCTGTTGCTCATCTCGGCCATAGATCAGAACCTCAATCATATCTGGCGTAGCCGGGGGCAGCGCGCCAAGATGACCACCTTTGCCGTCTACTGGCTGGTGCTGACCATGGGGCCCCTGCTGGCTGGGGCGAGTATAGTCGCGACCTCCTACGTGGTCTCGCTGCGGGTGTTTCACCAGGTTCAGCTCCTCAGCCATGCCGCCAGGTTCCTGCTCGACATACTGCCGTTTACCCTCTCTTTCTTCAGTCTGATGCTGGTGTTTGTCGCGGTTCCCAACGTGAAGATCCGCATGCTGGATGCCATGGCCGGGGCGGCGCTCTCGGCACTCCTGCTGGAGGGGGCCAAGAAGGGATTTGCCCTCTACATTACCCACTTCACCTCCTATCAGACCATATATGGGGCGCTGGCGGGGATCCCCATACTCTTTGTCTGGGTCTATCTGAGCTGGTGGTTGGTGTTGCTGGGGGCAGAATTTACCGCCAGCCTGGGCGATTATCGCCAGCGGCGTATGCCTAGTTGGGATTAATCTGTGGGTGTCAGAGTTAGCAGAAAGAGAGGTCATGCTATAGTGGCCTTAGGCAAACAGGGGGAGTCACGCTCTTGAGTACTATTCGCGATGTGGCACGATTGGCTGGGGTATCGGTTGCAACCGTATCTCGCGTATTGAATGAGCCAGGCAAAGTATCCCCCCAGACCCAGGAACGTGTGCGGCAGGTGATGGCGGATCTTAACTTCATCCCCAATCTGAATGCCCGTAGTCTGGCTACCAACCGTTCTGGGGTGATAGGTGTCCTGGTGAATAATGTTTCTGGTGGTTATTACGGCCAGATAGTCGATAGCATTGAAGGGGAAGCCAGGCGGCGTAACGTCTACACCCTGATCAACTGCGGCAACCACACCTTTGATGAGGTGATGCAGGCGGCGCTACGGTTGGCCAGTCGCCAGTGTGATGCCATCATTGCCAGCGTTCCTTGCCTGAGCGATGAGGAGCTGGAGCAGTTCTTACGAACCCAGCCCAACGCCGTGCTGATCAACTGTATTTCTCCACGTCATGCCGAGCGGGCGCTGGCCGTGGATAATCGGCATGGGGTTCGCTTGGCGCTAGATCACCTCTATGCCCTGGGTCATAGACGCATCGCCATCATCAGCGGCCCAGCGGCCAACAACGAAATCCAACTGCGTATCGCGGCGTGTAACGAGTGGTTTGCCGAGCATGGGTTGCCGTCACCTCTCATAGTCGATGGCGATTTTACTGCGGCCTCAGGGGCGGTGGCGGCGGCCAACCTGTTGAGTACTCACCCTGAACTGACGGCTCTCTTCTGTTTTAGCGACCAGATGGCGGTTGGGGCTCTGCATCAGGCTAAACGTCAGCAGATAGCCATTCCCGATCAGCTCTCCATAGTGGGGTTCGACAACAATGAGCTGGCAGTCTATGCCGATCCAGCCCTGACAACAGTGGGGCAACCACTGGATCAATTAGGTGTTCAGGCGATAGCGTTGGCATTGCAGTTGAGTGCCGGAGATCCCCTGATGCCTCAGCCTCTGTTACTACCCGAGCTGGTGGTACGGCAGTCAACTGCCGAGCCCCGGCAGTAAGTGTGGTCTACCACGGCAGGCCCGCTCTTGTGCCTGTATAGCAAGGAGTAACGTGATGATAGCCCTGATCCAGCGCGTGTCCCAAGCCAGGGTCGATGTAGATGGCGCGACTGTGGGTGAGATAGGCCCAGGCCTGCTGGTGCTGCTGGGGGTTCAGCGTGACGATACGGAAAGCAACGCGGATAAGCTGCTGCACAAGGTGAGCCACTACCGCATCTTCCCGGATGCCGAGGGCAAGATGAATCTCAACGTGCAGCAGGTGGGGGGGAGTCTGCTGGTGGTCTCCCAATTTACCCTGGCCGCCGAGACGGATAAGGGGCTGCGTCCCAGCTTCTCAAATGGTGGCCATCCGCAGCTGGCCGAGCGGCTCTATGACTACTTTGTTGCCCACTCCCAGGAGGCGGGCATCCCTACCGAGACTGGGCGTTTTGCCGCCGACATGCAGGTGTCGCTGACCAATGATGGCCCTGTCACCTTCTGGCTGGAGTGTTAACGCCTGCTTATCTGCGTAGTGGGCCCTCTCTTCCCTGAGGGGGGTAGGGCACACCTAACCGCTCCCACACCTCACACCCCTGGCGTTGTGCGCTAAATTGAAAGCTGGGCGTGGTGAGTGGGCCTTGCATCTTTGCCTTGAGCTCGGCACACCCCCTGTCGTTGAGCAGTGCCCATTCGCTTTGCCACTGCTCCTGGGCCAGATCCAGCTGGCCTCGCAACCCTAACTGGTGAGTGATGGTTGAGGCGGCGCCCTGCAGTTGGATGACCCCCTGCTGTGCCGTCAGTTGCAGGGCCAGGCGATTGATGGCGGTATCCCCATTTTGTAGCTGTTGATAGAGGCTGGAGCCATCACTCTTGGCGGGTGTCTTGTCCAATCCTTGCTCCAGATACTCATCGAGCTTGAGGCCATCGAGAAAGAGATCCTTGCCGCGAACTCCCAGCGTGCCCTGCAAATTGGCTGTGAGTTCATTGCGATTGCTACCCTGGCTCTGCAGGGCCAGATCGAGATCGACCTTGCCGGCAAACTCGGGTTTGGCGGCGAACAGATCGCTCAGCTTCTCCAGCTCTACCTCTTTAGCCCTCAGATTGAGCTGGTGTGGCAGTGTGGCATTACGGCTCCAGAGGCCATCGGCCGTGATGCTGCCCTGCTCCAGCGGCAACTTCAGGTTGCGCAGGCGGGCTCCGTCGGGTGTGATTTCCCCCTGCAGCTCTCCGCCCCGACTCACCAGGCTGTCATAGACCAATTCTCCCCAGCTCGCTTCCAGTCGTGCCTTCTCGGCCGCGGTAAAGAGTCCCTCTCTGGTCAGCTTCAGATCGGTGGCAAACAGCTCCCCCCCCTTGAGGGAGAAGGGCCAGGCATCGTCGTAGGAGAGCCAGGCCAGGTGGTGTGCATCCAGGCGGCGTATGATTAGGGTGTCAAAAGGCCATGGGGGCAGCTGCTGGCGCCAGTCGGCCGGCAGTTCGGCCTGGAGTTGATCCAGGCTGGCCTCATCCAGAGTCAGAATGCGCTGGCTGGGTTGGTAGCGCCCCTGCAGCTGGATCTTGCCCTCCCACCACTGAGCGCTGAGGCGGCCCTGCCACTCCTCCTTGCCCAGACGCAGATCACCTTGTAGTTCGCTCAGGGAGTGGGAACCCCAGGCCAGCTCCCCCAGTGTGCCGTTGAAGAGAGCCGTCAGTGGCTGGTTAGCCTGCCACTCCACTCCCTGTAACTGGCCGCTCAGGTTGTTGAGATTGAGTTTGTCCCGTTCATCAGCCAGGCTGACCTGGTTCACTCTAACCATGGCCAGGCTGACCTGCTGCCAGGGCGGAGTGGGCAGCGGATTGAGCGCTATGTGTTGTCCTTCCAACTCCAGGCTCTGCAGGGCCAGACGTTGCTGTTTGGTGTCCCAACTCCCCTTGGCGGCAAAGCCGCCATCAAGCAACTTGCCGCGGCTCTCCTTGAGCTGGATTACCCCGTTGCGTACCTCACCCTCGGCGATCACCTTGGCCAGGTGGACGCCTTGCCACTCCAGACGGTAGGCATCCAGATTGAAATCGAACTGCTGCAGGGGCTGCCATTGCCCCTCTGCCAGGGGATGCCAGTCGCTGAGGTGCAGGTTGACACCGCCCAGGCGTGTACCGAGTGCGCCACCCGGGGTGAGCAGAGCCAGACGCTCGATATTGAGATCCCGTATGGTCAGCCCCTGTAGCGGTATGGAGGGGAGGGGTTGGCCCGCCTGGTAGTTGATGCGCGGGGTGATCACATCCAGATGAGCCAGCTCCAGGGTGCGATTCAACCAGGAGCCATGCGCCACCTCGACATAGATTTTATCGGCCGTGAAGAGATCCCCCAGCTTGACCTCCTCGACCAGGAGAACATTGGGGTAGAAGGGGTTGAACTCCAGGCGGCCAATGGTCAGCGGCAGCCCCGTCTCTTTTTGTACCCAACTTGCCAATGGGCCCTTGAGGTATTCGGCCTTGAACAGACCGAGGGCGAGCCAGAGAGCGATGACCAGAGCCAGAATGGTATAGAGAAACAGGCGGATAGCGCGGCGCATAGACATACCGTATCTGATTGATGCTTATGATCAATCATAGGCGTTTGTGCTCCTGATGCGAAGCCTTGTGTCATGATCTGACTCAGGCTTCGGCGTACTCTTCGCTCTTCCGCAACCAGCGGCGTACCAGGGGCTCGACCAGTTCGGGGTTATGGTCATAGAGGCGGCGGGCCAGTTGCTGCACCTGGGGGAGATGGATCTGGTCGCGCACCAGATCGGCTATCTTTAGGGCTGCCAGGCCGGTCTGGCGTGTGCCAAGCAGTTCACCCGGCCCACGCAGCTCCAGATCTTTTTGTGCTATGACGAAGCCATCGCTGCTCTCTCGCAGCACCGCCAGCCGCTGCTGGGCCGTGCGGGAGAGTGGGGCATGATAGAGCAGCAGGCAGTGCGAGGCGATGGCTCCGCGCCCCACCCGGCCTCGCAGCTGGTGCAGTTGTGCCAGGCCGAGGCGCTCCGGGTTTTCGATGAGCATCAGGCTGGCATTGGGCACATCGACCCCGACCTCGATAACAGTGGTGGCGACCAGCAGGTGCAGGGTTCCGGCTTTGAATTCGGCCATCACCTTCTGCTTCTCCAGGGCCTTCATGCGACCGTGCACCAGACCTATGTGCAGCTCGGGGAGGCGCTGCTGCAGCTCCAGGGCCGTCTGTTCGGCGGCCTGGCACTCCAGCACCTCTGACTCCTCGATCAGGGTGCAGACCCAATAGGCTTGCCTGCCTTCGCTACAGGCTTGTCGTACCCTCTCTATCACCTCATCGCGGCGAGTGTCAGGCATGGCGACCGTGGTGATGGGCGTCCGCCCGGGGGGGAGTTCATCTATGATGGAGGTGTCGAGATCCGCATAGGCTGTCATGGCCAGGGTGCGGGGAATGGGCGTCGCCGTCATGATGAGCTGATGGGGGTAGAGTCCGGCCTTGGCCCCCTTTTCCCGCAGGGCCAGCCGTTGGTGGACACCGAACCTGTGTTGCTCATCTATGATGACCAGCACAAGGTGGCGGAAGGCGACCTGCTCCTGAAACATGGCATGGGTACCGACTATCATCTGCACCCGCCCCTCGGCGATCGCCGCCATCTGCTGTTCGCGTGCCTTGCCCTTCTGCTTGCCAGCCAACCAGCCCACCCCTATCCCTAACGGTTCCAGCCAGCGGGCGAAGCTGAGAGCATGCTGTTCGGCCAGCAGCTCGGTGGGGGCCATCAGGGCGACCTGGCCACCGTGGCCTATGGCCTGGAGTGCGGCCAGGGCGGCGACCAGGGTTTTTCCCGAGCCCACATCCCCCTGAACCAGCCGCATCATGGGGTGGGGCTGGGCCAGGTCGGCACTGATCTCGCTGACCACTCGCTGCTGGGCGCTCGTAGGTGAAAAGGGAAGGCTAGCCAGCAGTCTGTCAACCAGCGCCGGATGGGGGGGGAGGGGGCAGGCGGGGTGGCGCTTCCCCTCGTGGCGCACCTTTAACACCGAGAGATTATGGGCAATCAGCTCCTCCATTATGAGTCGCTGCTGAGCCGGGTGTTGGCCAAACTCCAGCGTGGGCAGGGCCAGTTCGGGTGGGGGTCTATGCAGCAATGCGAGGGCATCGGCCAGGGCTATCTGTCTGGGATAGAGCCCCTCGGGCAGGAGTTCGCGCACACCAAATTGGGCCAGCAGGGCCAGGGCCTGATCGGTAAGGCTGCGCAGGCTCTGTTGTCTGAGTCCCTCCGTGGTGGGATAGACGGGGGTGAGCCGCTCTTCGAGTTGCGCCGGGCTCTCATCATCCAGCAACTTGTATTCGGGGTGGATGATCTCGGGGCCATAGTTGCCAGGCTTGATCTCGCCGAAGCAACGCAGTTGGCGGCCAACAGCCAGCGAGGCCTTCTGCCCCTGGGTGAAGTTGAAGAAGCGCAGGGTCAGGGTGCCGTTGCCATCGCTGATGCGGCAGACCATCATGCGGCGGCGCGCCGGAATGATCTGGCACTCCTGTATGGTGCCCTCCACTGTGCAGTGCATGCCGGGTAACAGCTCGGCAATGGGGTAACGCTGGGTACGATCCTCATAGCGATGGGGAAGATGGAACAGCAGGTCCTGCACCGTTTCCAGCTGCAGATGGTGCAGCTTTTCGGCCAACTTGCTGCCCACACCCTTGAGGCCAGTGACGGGTATCTGTGCCAGATCCATGAGTCGCCCACCGAGAGTACTGTAAATATGAACAGATCATACCAGAGGGCAGAGGGAAACGGGAGCGGGGAGTTTCGACAGGCACAGCTGACGGTGCCTGTCTCTGCTCAGGCTAGAGGATCTGCTTGAGCAGCAGATGAGCCTTGAAGCGTTGTAGCCGGGTGAGCAGACGGCGTACCTGCTCCGGGTAGTGCTCTATCCGTTCCAGCTCGGTGAAGTGGTGCAGGCGGCTGGCATGGGACAGGATATTCTGCCGTTCCGCATCGAAACGCATCTGCAGGAGCCGTTCTGGATCCCGCAAAAGCAGCCCGTTCTCCAGATCCAGAGCCCAGGCTCGCGGATTGAGATTGCTGCCTGTGAGGAGCGCCAGATCCTCGTCGACGAAGATCCCCTTCAGATGATAGGAGTTTTGCTCGTGGCGCCACAGCATGAGATTGAGCTGGCCGGAGTCTATGTAGCGCTGGAACTTTTCGGCGAAACGACGCAGGTTGACCTCATACAGGTAGGGCAGCGCCCCTATGGTATTGAAGGGTTCCGAGGGGGGAATGTAGAAGTCGTTCGCTGTCTTGTCCCCCACCACCAGGGTCAGGCGCACCCCGCGGCTCAGCAGGAGCTGCATATCTTTGAGTATGGCCTTGGGAGGGTTGAAGTAGGGGGTGCAGATGAACACCTCCTGCCTGGCGCTGCGCAGCAGATCCCGTATGGTGCGATTGAGGCGATTGCCCAATTTCCCCAGGCCAACCAGGGGCGTGACCGCGACCTGGCCGTTCGCGCGGTCGGCGGCATCGAACTCGTAGCGAGCATGCTGCAGTCTGCTACGGAAGCGGCGTAATTCGGAGCGGAAGCTCTTGATGGTGGGGATGGGGCGCCGGTCCAGCCGTTTGACCGCGGCTTCCCGGGCAAAGTAGTGAACTATGAAGTGGCCCCAGCTCTCGGCTAGGGCGCTATCCGTGATCTCATGGTAGCGGTCGAAACGATAACGCTCCTGCTGATGCAGGTAGATGTTGTTGAGGCTGGCCCCCGAGTAGAGCAGGGTGTCATCGAACAGGAAGCCTTTGAGGTGTAGCACCCCCATCCACTCCCGACGTTTGACCGGGACACCATAAATTTGCAAGGCATCAGGTTGCTCGGCAGCCAGTGTCTGGTAGAGCAGATGATTGCCCGCCTGCTTACCCTTGCCGATCAGGCCTCGTTGCGCCCGGTGAAAATCGACAAACAGCTTGATGTCCAGCTGAGGCCTGGCCTGTTTGGCGGCATAGAGAGCGGCCAGTATCTCCCGACCGGCCTCGTCATCTTGCAGGTAGAGGGCGACCAAATAGATACGCCGCTCCGCTGCAGCAATGAGCTGCAGTATGCGCTGTTTAAATGCCTGGGCCGAATGGAGCACGTTAACGGCGTCGGCCTGAACAGACAGGGAGGGCAATTTCTCGAGCTGTTTTCGATAATGTGCCGAAGTGAGCATACGAATACCTGATCTCATGGTGCGCCACGCACCGACTAAGCCAAAAAATCGAACAGAGGATTCTACCAATTTGTTATCAGATCGCCACTCTTTACGGTTTGCGCTGGATCTTGAGTTGATGAATGGACCGCAGGGCGATGGATGCAGAAAACAACGGGGCCGCAAACGCGGCCCCGTCTGGCATACCCAGGAGGGTTAAATGGGGGCGGTTGCTTGCAGTAACCACCCCATCTCATGGTCACTCAGGTGAGGCATGACAGCCTCACGGACCTGGGCGTGATAGGCATTGAGCCACGCTATCTCCTGCTGGCAGAGCAGGCTCTTATCCAGCAGGCGCACATCAAAGGGCACCAGGGTCAGATGGCGGAAGCGGTACATGGGGATTTCGCTGGGATCGCTATCCGGCTCGACGACCAGCAGATTTTCACTGCGGATGCCGAAGGCGCCCTCCCGGTAGTAGCCCGGCTCATTGGAGATCACCATGCCTGGCTCCAGCGGAATGAGAGAGCCCTTGCTGGCGATGCGCTGGGGCCCTTCGTGGACGCTGAGGAAGTGACCGACACCATGGCCCGTGCCGTGGTCATAGTTGTAACCGGCCTGCCAGAGTGGCATGCGCGCCAGCACGTCGAGCTGAATGCCAGAGGTGCCCTTGGGAAAGCGGACGCGATCGATGGCAATGTGTCCCTGCAGCACACGGGTAAACTGCTGGCGCATCTCCTCGCTAACCTCACCCACCTTGACGGTGCGGGTGATGTCTGTGGTGCCTTGCAGATACTGGCCCCCCGAGTCGATGAGATAGAGGCCATCCTGACCCAGAGCACGAGGTGTGCCATTGGTGTGATGGTAGTGGCACATGGCCGCGTTCGGGCCCAGGGCTGAAATCGAATCGAAACTGGGTTCGATGTACTCATCCTGCTCTTCACGGAAACGGGCCAGCTGTTCAGCCAGTGTGCCTTCATCGCCTTCACTGCCCTTTTCCACCTGTCTATCCAGCCAGGCGAGAAAACGGCACATGGCCACGGCATCTTTCTGGTGGGCCAGGCGCATGCCTTCGAGTTCGACACTATTCTTGCATGCCTTGGGCAGCATGCAGGGGTCTTCACCCTGTACCAGAGTGGCACCACTCTTTTGCAGCAGCAGTTGGCTCCAGGCATTGCTGGTGTTGGCATCGGCCTGGACCTTCAGCTTGTCTTCACCCATGCGCTTGAGCACATCGCCCAACTTTTCCAGTGGGTAGACGGAGACATCATTGCCGACATGCTGGTTAAAGGCATTGGAGTCCAGTTTGTCTGTGTCGACAAAAAAATCCATGCTGACGTTGCTATAGAGCACACCAAAGCAGAGCACAACAGGGAAGCAGGGGATGTCCCGACCCCGGATATTGAGCAACCAGTTGATGGATTCCGACTGGCTCAACAGCACAGCATCCAGGCCCTGTTGCCGCAATTTGGTAGCCAAGGCTTCGCGTTTGGCGACGCTGCTTTGTCCGCTCAGGCTTTCTGGATAGAGCATCACTTCTGCTTTACTCGGCGCAGGACGCTCTTGCCAGAGTTGATCTATCGGGTTTTCCTCGATGGCAACCAGCTCTATCTCTTTTTGTGCCAGCAGGGCATGGCTCTGCTGATACCAGCTCAGGCTGTGCAGGCGGGGATCGAAGCCCACCCGTTGGCGCCGTTGCAGCTGGGATTGCAGCCAAGCCATGTGCGGCTGCTCGACCAGATGGAGGATCTGAAAGAGTTCGGCGGGGGTTTGCTGTCTGGCTTGAACCGTGTAACGGCCATCGACAAAGAGTGTCGCACTGTTGGCCAGTAGCACGGCGACACCGGCCGAGCCAGTGAAGCCGGTTAGCCAATGCAGGCGTTCGGCCTCTGCCGGGGTGTACTCCCCCAGGTGTTCGTCATCATGGGGGATGATCAACGCATCGAGAGCGTGATCGGCCATATAGGTGCGCAGGGCCGCAAGGCGGGGCGCGATAACTTCATGAGTTGTCATGCAATGAAACCTGATCGCTTCTTAAAGTCAGCTCTGCCATCAGTAGCAGATGGAGAAGGTTAACATAAAACCGCGCACTCTTAGCCAGTTGCGCCCCTTTGACCGGGCTAAAAAGGCGTAATCTTCTGTGGTTGGTGCTCAATAGAGGCTTATTGGCTGCTCTTGATGACCTATTCTACCGGTGTGACAGTATAGTAGCGGCCGCTGCTGTCTACATAGCGGCCATCTGTGCTCTGTCGTAAAACCAGGCGTCCGGCCAGCCCCTGATTGCGGCGGTGGAGTATCACCAGTAGCAGCGTGAAGAAGCCTACCAGTATGGTCATGACCGAGATGCTGCGGATCAACCACTCGCTATAGAGATTGCTGATGACAGCGTAGCTGAGCAGGGCCCCCAGCAGCAGGCCACAGGCTCGCGTAACGGGGACTAGAACCTGTTGCTTCCACCCCTCCAGCTTAATCAATACCGGGAGCAAACAGTGGGTGTAAATCAGAGTCCAGATCAGGGTGACACTGGTGATTTGCCAATAGTAGCTGCTGTTGATATTGAACCAGAGCAGGGAGATGAGCAGCAGGGCAGAGAGAATGCTCAGTGCCACCCCAGCCCAAACGAACCAGACCCGTTGGACCTCATGGCGGCAGGTGAGACAGGTGACGGCATTCAAGCCGGCGGCAAAACCAATCAGAGCGGTGAGCAGAGCTTTGACCTCTGCCCAGCCCCATTCACCCGTGATCATCACATAGATGGCTAGGGCGGCAACCAGGCTCAGCATGACAATGAGCCCAGTGGTGAAGTAACGGCGAATCTGAAGGTGTGGCATGGTTTCTTTTCCGCATCAGAGTGAGGAGCTATTGCACCCTATAGCTCCTATCATAACGTACTCTCTCCGCGAGTGGCTAACTTAGGCGGTTTGAGCAGCCGTATCCTGCTCGATAGGCAGCCGGATTTGGAAGTGGGCACCTTGGCCCGGTTCACTGTCGCAACTGATGCGTCCCTTCATCAACTGTACAACCAGGTTGTAGACAATATGGGTGCCTAACCCACTGCCGCCCTGTCCCCGTTTGGAGGTAACGAAGGGGTCAAAAATGCGCGGCAGTATGACGGGGTCTATGCCTCGTCCATTGTCCCGGTAGTCGATGACCAGCTCATTTTCATGCTGGACTATCTCGATCTCTATCTTCTTCTGCTGCTCCAGCCCCTCAAAACCGTGGTTGATGGAGTTGAGGATGAGATTGGAGTAGATCTGGGCAAATGAGCCGGGGTAGGAGTAAACGCTGAGTTTCGGATCACAGTGTATCTCGACCTCACTCTGGCTCTTTTTCAACTTGTGGCCAAGGGAGACCACAACCTGATGCAGGTTATCTGCCACATTGAAGCGATAGTGAGCCTGAGAGGATTGATCGACCGCCACCTGTTTAAAGCTGGAGATGAGGTCGGAGGCCCGGCGCAGATTGTTTTGCAGCAGGGTGCTGGACTCATCCAGCGTGTGGATCAGTTCGGTCAGGTAGCTGCGTGACAGCTGCTTCTCATCCAGCTTGGTGTGGAACTCTTTGACCCGCTCCTGCAGGAAGGAGGCGGCGGTGACACTGATGCCAACTGGCGTATTAATCTCGTGGGCCACACCCGCCACCAGTGAGCCCAGCGAGGCCATCTTCTCGGTTTCGACCAGGGTCTGCTGGGCCATTTTCAGATTTTCGTAGGCTTTGGCTAGCTGTTCGTTGCTCTCTTTGAGGCTACGGGTCCGCTTGTCGACCTTGAGCTCCAGCTCCTCATTCAGGCGGATGATCTCCCGCTCGACTCGCTTCAAGGGGGTGATGTCGTAACCAAAGGCGATGCGGTATTTGAGCTCGGGCCCTTCATAGAAGGGGACGAAATTCCACTGCAGTATCAGCTCTTCACCCTGCTGATCGTGAGTGGTGATTTCCCGGTTTTCCAGCATGCCGGCCTGACTTAACTCATCAAACAGTCGACTGCGCTCCACAGGTGAGACGAAACGATCCAGCCAGGATTGGCCCAGTAACTCCTGCTGCACATAACCGGTCAGCAGCACGGCGGCCGGGTTGACCGTGACTATTTGAAGATTAGTATCCAGGCAACAGATGAGCAGGTTGGAGGAGTTGATGAGGGTGGTCGAGAAGTCTCGCTCCTGCTTGAGTCTCTCGGAGACTTGCTGCCTGGCGGCAAACTCATCGGCCAGAGAGAGGCGCATGCGGTTGATGCTGCGCGCCAACAAGTCAAGTTCATCGGAAACATTCCCATTATTGCTACGTCCCTCCAGCTCCAGTGGGCGGCTGAATTCGTCCGGGTTGAAGTTTTCCGTGTAGTTGACGATACGGTTCAGGTGGCGAACCACCTTGTAGTAGAAGATCAACAGGATGCAGAAGGAGACCACCAGCGTCTTGATGGTCTGGGTGATCAGAATGAGTACCGATTTTTCCAGCAGCCTGTGGTAGATCATCTCCAATGAGGAGGCGACAAAGAGTTTACCGACTTTTTCCCCCTGGTAGACCAGCTCAAACTCCCGGGAGATATCATATTGGGGCAAGGATTTGCCCAGAGAGAGCAGGTGTACTGCGCTGCTCCCCATCACTTCGCGGACTTCGACAAATTGCATGGAGGGGAGGTTCATGATCCCTTCCAGTTGAACCTGGATCTGCTCTTCGTCCAGATTCCACAGACTGGAGGCGATCGGCTGCAGAAACGAGGACTCAATCTGATTGAGGCTGCTCTCTACCTGATCTACATCTTGACGGTAATCCCAGAAGAGTTGCAGCAGGGTGATGATGACGGCCAGCAAGGTACTGCATGCGAGTATGTAGGAGAGCAGCTGAATGGAGAGGCTGTTCTTCGAGGCGGAACCTATGGCCTTACGAAATACTGTCGACATGACGTCCTTGTCTTCTGGTTGGGCAATTCGCACCGGATTCATCTTAGAGTTTATATCGTGTCAAGCTAGTAACAAGTCAAGATGGGCTTGATAAATGGTGACGCTGCCTACATCTTAGTGATCCATAAGGTTCTATTTGCCGATCCTGCGAGGAGCGGTGCCAAGGAGTGTGTAGTTGATGCCAAATCCCCTGTTGACGATGGAAGGATTACCCCCCTTTAGCCAAATCCGGCCTGAACATGTTCAGCCTGCGGTGGAGCAGGCAATACATGATTGCAAACAGCGTATCGCCGATGTGTTAAAGCAGTGCGATCCCTTCACCTGGGATAATTTGGTGGCTCCCCTGGAAGAGGTGGATGATCGTCTTAGCCGGATCTGGTCACCTGTGTCGCACATGAACTCCGTGGTCAACAGTGACGAGTTGCGCCTTGCTCATGATGGCTGTTTGCCCCTGCTCGCCGAGTATCAGACCTTCGTTGGTCAACATGCTGGCTTGTTTCAAGCCTTTAGTCAGTTGGCTGCCAGCGATGAGTATGCTCGTCTGAGTCAGCCTCAGCGTCAGCAGATTGAAAACACGCTGCGTGACTTCCGTCTCTCGGGAATTGGCCTCCCTGCCGAGCAGCAACAACGCTATGGCCAGATAGTGGCTCGTCTCTCCGAGTTGGCATCGAGCTTCAGCAATCAGGTGATGGATGCCACCCTGGGGTGGCAGCGCCAGGTGACAGCGGAGGAGGAGCTGGCTGGCTTGCCTGATTCGGCCAAGGCGGCCGCTCGCCAACTGGCCCAGAGCCGCGAGCTGGAGGGGTGGCTCTTCACTCTGGATATTCCCTCCTACCTGCCTGTGATGATGTATGCCGATAACCGGGCGCTGCGTGAGGAGTGTTATACCGCCTTCACCACTCGCGCCTCCGAGCTTGGTCCCAATGGTGGAAAGTGGGATAACTCACCCTTGATGGAGGAGATAGTCGCTCTGCGCCATGAGCTGGCCCAACTGCTCGGTTTTGCCAATTATGCCGATTACTCCCTGGCTACCAAGATGGCTGACAAGCCGGAGCAGGTGCTGGGCTTTCTGCAGGATCTGGCCACGCGCTCCAAGCCTCAGGGTGAGGCCGACCTGGCCGAACTGCGCCAGTTTGCTCTGGAACAGTTTGGGGTGGGCGAGTTGGCGGCCTGGGATCTCAGCTACTATGCCGAGAAGCTCAAACAGCATAGATATGCCATCTCAGATGAGGTGTTGCGCCCCTATTTCCCTGCGCCCAGGGTATTGAATGGCCTGTTCGAGGTGGTGCGTCGGCTATTTGGTCTGCGCATTCAGCCGCGGCTGGCGGTGGAGACCTGGCATGAGGATGTCAGCTTTTATGACATCTATGATGCACAAGGGGAGTTGCGCGGCAGCTTCTATCTGGATCTCTATGCCCGACCACACAAGCGGGGTGGCGCCTGGATGGATGATTGTCTGGGACGCCGTTTCCGCCAGGATGGCACCTTGCAGCGTCCCGTGGCTTACCTTACCTGCAACTTCAATGGCCCCATAGGTGATCAGCCCGCACTCTTCACCCACGATGAGGTGGTGACCCTGTTCCATGAGTTTGGACATGGGCTGCACCACATGCTGACTCAGATCGATGTGGCGGGTGTGGCCGGTATTCACGGTGTGCCTTGGGATGCGGTAGAGCTGCCGAGTCAGTTCCTGGAAAACTGGTGCTGGGAGCCCGAGGCGCTGGCCTTCCTCTCCGGTCACTATCAGAGTGGTGAGCCTCTGCCCAAGGCTGAACTGGAGCGTCTGCTGGCCGCCAAAAATTTCCAATCTGCCATGCAGATGCTGAGACAGCTGGAGTTCTCTCTGTTCGATTTTCGTCTGCACCACGAATACGATCCAGAGCAGGGAGCCCGGGTGCAAGAGGTGCTGGATCAGGTGCGAGCCCAGGTGGCCGTCTTCCCGCCACCCGCCTTCAACCGCTTTCAGCACAGCTTCTCCCACATCTTTGCCGGCGGTTATGCGGCGGGCTATTACAGCTATAAGTGGGCCGAGGTGCTCTCTGCTGATGCTTTCTCCCGCTTCGAGGAGGAGGGGATCTTCAATGCCGAGGTGGGTCAGGCGTTCATGCATACCATACTCGAGCAGGGGGGCTCCCGTTCACCCATGAAGTTGTTCCGTGAGTTCCGCGGGCGTGAGCCCAAGATTGATGCCCTGTTGCGTCACAGTGGGATCACGGCGTAAGCCGATCACGCTGGAAACAGCGTGAAACCTGGCTGCTCCTGTCCGGGAGCAGCCAAGGTACTACTAGGCGGTCTGCTCTTGGTGGCGGCTCTTTGCTGCAGGAGTCAGGGGGCCCACCCAGGCTGGCTGCGTTCATGAGCCATCTCTCTATCGACCCAACTCTGCTTCACTCTGTTTTACCTGGCGTATGACTCGGGCCGGGTTGCCAACGGCCACCGAGTCGGCGGGAATATCCCGTGTGACCACGGCCCCGGCGCCAATTATGCTGCGTGCGCCAATGGTGACGCCCGGGCAGATGATGGCACCACCGCCAATCCAGACATCGTCCTCTATGGTGATGGCCTTACCGTAGACGTTCCAGTTGCGCCGTGCCTCGGCATCTTCATCATGAGTGGCGGTATAGAGCTGGGCGTTGGGCGCTATCATGACGTTATCGCCGATATGGATAGGGCCTACATCCAGCATGGTGACATTAAAGTTGATGTAGCTGTGGCGACCGATATGAATATTGCTGCCAAACTCGCAGCAAAAAGGGGTGGAGAGAATGCTACCTGTGCCAAAAAACTCAAACAGTTCACAGCAGATCTCGGCGTGGCGCGCATCCCCTGCCTTGTAATGATTGAGTTCACGGAGCAAGCTCTGCCCCCTGTCACGTAACGCCACTATCTCTGCATCACGGCCATCGAATGCGTCGCCACTGCGCATTTTATCCCGTTCACTCATGATGATTACCCCTGCTCCAGCTCGTTTGTCTCATCACTTAGCCTATGCCATACGCCGTTCCCATGAGTAATTTCTCATGCTCATCAAAGGGGGAATAGTCGTTTTTTATGACTCTTTCCGCAAAATGCCACTGTCAAATTACTCAGGCTTTGCATGAGCCCCCTTACATGCCCTAGCCTAGGACTTTCCCCCTCTTTGGGACGGCATGACATGGAACAGTCGTTTCCGCTTCAACAGGTCTGCCATATCTCAAGCTCCTTGGCGCGGCTTAGGGGTGAGGCCTTCTATCGGGTTCTGTTGCAGGAGTTGGCCGCTCTTATCCCTTGTGTCCGCCTGGTGTTGGCCCGGGTCAACCTTCAGAATGGGCGCCTGCATGACATTGTCTGCTGGGAGGAGAGCGCCCTGCATCACCTTCCCTCAATGCGGCTTCCTGACTCGATCCAGGCGCAGATAGTGCAGGGTGAGCTGGAGTGGTATCACAGCCATGAGAGTCATCGCGATCCGCTTATGCCCGTGATGCCTTGGCATGAGGCGCTGGGGCTGCCCTTGACGACCCAGGAGGGGATGCCCCTGGGGATACTACAACTCTATTGGTCAGAGTCTCAGGCCAGAGTGAATCACTCTGTGCCCAGTTTGTTACGACTTCTGCTGCCTTTACTTGGTCGGGAGATGGAGCTGGAGCAGGTAAGACGCAATCAGGTTGCAGCTGAAGTGCAACTGGTGAGTCTCGCCTCGTACGATCAGCTGACTCAACTACCTAACCGGGATTTTTTCACTCGAACCCTGGTTCAGCGCTGTGGAGAGCGAGAGCCCTTTGCCTTGCTAGTGCTGGATCTCAACAGCTTGCGTAGCGTAAACAACACCCTCGATCATGATGCCGGTGATGAGATATTGCGTGAGTTGCCGCGTCGACTGCAGGCCATAGCCGAGCCGGGAGAGTGGCTGGCCCGTATAGGCGGGGACGAGTTTGCCTTTATCTTGCCGGGTGTTCGTAACCAGGCTGAGGTTGAACCCAGGTTGTCCCAATTTTTGACCTGTTTGAGCATGCCCTTTTCATTGGTAACTCAGCAGCATTACATGTCGGCATCTATAGGGGTATCACTTTGGCCCTTGGATGCCAGTAGTGCGGATGAGCTGCTGAGCAACGCCGAACAGGCCTTGGGTATGGCGCAGCAGGCGCATCAATCCTTCAGCTTTTTCAGCCAGGCCATGCGTTCGGCTTGGCAGCATCGTCTGACCTTGCAGCGGGATCTTGCCGAGGCGATCAAACTTCGTCAGTTGCAACTGGTTTATCAGCCGGTATTCGACTCGGCGCGCCAGAGTGTGACCAAGATTGAGGCGCTGGTACGCTGGTATCATCCACAGCGGGGGAGTATCTCTCCCGCTGAGTTCATCCCCCTGGCTGAAGAGTGTGGTCTGATCCAGCAGTTGGGTGAGTGGGTCCTGGAGCAGGCTTGTGGTGACTTATTGGCATTGCAGGCAGCCGGATATATGGGGATAAAACTGGCGATTAATCGCTCAACCCTGGAGTTTCAGAGTCTGGGGCCCACGGCCAGGGAGTGGCTGGCTACCCTGGCTCGTGCCGGTGTTTCCCCCTCTGATATCATCTTCGAGATCACCGAATCCCTGTTGCTGGAGAACCAGAGCCTGAATCGTCAGCGCCTCTATGCGCTGCGTGAGGCCGGATGCCAGATAGCCATCGATGACTTCGGTACTGGCTACTCGGCCTTGAGTTATTTGCGAGCCTTTCCGATCGATATCATCAAGATTGACCGTAGTTTTATCCAGCATATTCCTCATTGTGAACAGAGTGCACAGCTTCTGGATGGGGTAATCAAGCTGGTTCATAACCTGAATATCGAGATGGTAATAGAGGGGGTGGAATTGGCCGAGCAGTTGAGTTTTCTGCTTGACCGAGGTTGCCAGCTTATTCAGGGCTTCTATTTCTGCCGTCCTCTGCCGTTGCTCCAGTTGCTGGATTACCTGGGCGAATTGAATTCCTATCATAGTAAGGTCGTCCAGTTACATCCTTAGCTGGCATCACATGGCCAGGTTTGCTGCAGGGAGGATTTGTGCCCCATTCCCTGGCACGACTCTTTCTGCTTTGGTGCACACCGCGCTCCATTTCAGGTAATCAACACTCGACTTGACCTATTTGGGTGCATGGCACCAAATTGGCGCCCAATCATAGATCTGCTCTCTCCGCACAGGCCTGTCAGCCATGACAGGCCTGCTTCAATTTTGGGCACGTCCCTTGCTTTGCACTTCGCCAGAAAAATAAATAGATAGCGAAGGACTCAGAATAGATATGCAATTACAGAGTGAGCAGATGGCACTGTCATCTGAGGAGAAAAGGTGGCTGCCCTGGTTTGGCAAGCAGGGCAAGATCCGCATGAGATGGGCCTATCGGCGCAATCTGGATCGGGTGGAAGCGATGGAGCAAGCCTTCGAGAGCTTTGCGGCCACGCGCAAATTGTTGCTGGTGCAGTGGGCTGAGCAGCAGTGGCGCTTGCTGGCCTCGTTGGCGGAGATAGTGCCTGAGGTGCCCACCCAGGCCTGGTTGCAGCACTATTGCCACAAGTTGCGGGATGCCAGCGAGCTCTTTGTCATCGATGACGAGGGGGCGCTGGTGGCCAGCTCGGCGTCCAGTTTTCGCCGGCGTGAGCCTGTGCCGGCCCCGGTACTGGCAGGCATCCAGCGTGGCCCTCTGCTGCATGGTCCTTACCATGATCCCCTGACTCTGGAGCTGGGGCCTACCAGCTCTCCCTTCCACGATGCGGTGACGCTGATGTTCTATCAGCCTGTGCTGCGGGGGGGGCAACGGCTCTGCACCCTCTGCGCCCGGGTACCCAATGATGTGATAGGCGATCTGATCCAGCGAGAAGCGGGCCATATCTTCCATGAGTCGGGGGATAACTACCTCTTCATGGTGGAGTCGGTGCTCGATCCGCAGATAGCGCCAGGTACGGCCCTCTCCCGCTCCCGCTTCGAGGATCGCACCTTCTCACTGGGTGATAATCTGAAGGATGGGGTACATACCGCCTATGGGGTGGTGCGCATCCGGGAGCATACCGAGCTGGAGATCAAGTTTACGGATCCCGCCACGGGCCAGCTGCACCCCGGGGTGCGCGAGACCATACGCCGGGGGCACAACCTCTTTGTCACCTATCCGGGCTACCCTGACTATCGACACATACCCGTGATCGGCAAGGGGATCACCTTCCGCCTGCCCGGCTCGCCCGATCTCTGGGGCATGATGTGCGAGGCTGACCTGGAGGAGGTCTACCGCTACCGTTCTGTGAGTTATCGCCAGCTGATGGGCGCCTACTCGACCCTGCTCCCCGCCTGGGGCGTGGCCTATGCGCTGGCCTGGGGGTTAAACCTGGCCTTGCCTCAGGCCATGGGATTGCAACTTCTGGCGCTGCTGCTGGGAGGCTGGGGCTTCAATCGGCTGTTTGCCCGTCCATTAGCGGGACGATTGCGGCAGGTGATCGGCATGTTGCGCCGCATTGCCGAAGGGGAGGCCAATCTCAAGTTGCGACTGGAGAGGTCCGGGCTGGTTAGCGATGAGACCGGAGTGATGACCCAGTGGGTCAACAGTCTGGTGGATAATCTGGACTCCACTCTGGGCCGGGTGCGGATCACCAGTGAGGCGCTGGAGCAGGACAACCAGCAGATGCAACAGCACAACAGCAGTACCGCGGTGGCGGTGAGTCAGGTGATGTCGGCTATGGCGCGAACCCTGGAGTCACTGGAGCGGCAGATGGCGCAACTGGATTCGGCCTCTCTGACGGCGGCCCAGATGCAACAGGCCATGGGGGAGCAGGCGACTGCCGCACGCCAGCAATTTACCCTGGTTTCAGAGCGTACCTTGAGCATTCGTGAGACAGTCGCCTCGACTGCCCGCACCATAGTCGAGCTGGGCGACAGCACAAGAGAGATAGGCAACATAGTCGGTGTCATACAGGCCATTGCTGCCCAGACCAATCTCCTGGCTCTCAATGCCGCCATCGAGGCGGCACGGGCCGGAGAGGCCGGTCGCGGCTTTGCCGTGGTGGCCGATGAGGTGCGAAGTCTCGCCGAGCGGACGCGCACCTCGACGACCGAGATTGAGGCCATGATAGCCAAGGTGCAGCAGCAGGCGAGCGATGCGGTGAGTGTGATGGAGCAGGGGATGGGTAACATGGAGGAGGGGTTGCGTATCGCCGAACAGGCGGCCGGGGAGAACGGCGGTCACAGCCAGATAGTCGAGCAACTCTTTTGCACCATACACGAACTGACGGCCCAGGGGCGCGCTCATGCCGATGATGCGGTGGAGGTGGTCGGTGTGGCCGAGGCCATGCAGTCGGCGCTGGAAGATCTCTCCTTGAGCGTGACCCAGACGCGCCACACCATAGGCGATCTGTCGCTGATGGCCCGCCGCTTTCAAGTGAGCTCGACCTCATGATGCCGGAGTGAGCGAGGGCGGCATCTCTGGTAAGATGGCCGCTTCCATCTGGGCAAAAAGGAGAGGGGATGTATCCGATCACAGTGGTGGCCGAGTGCCCGAGTCGTCAGGCCGAGGTCGACAAGCTGGCTGCACAATTGGCGGGCGTCAGCTGTGCCGCTCCTTTTGCCCTGGT
>JBOFBS010000178.1:0-2122 GCA_051645725.1 Aeromonadaceae bacterium
CTCTCCAACCTCGATGCCGAGCTGCGTGTCGAGATGCGCCTGCACATCGCCAAGCTGCATCAGGAACTCAAGACCACCATGATCTACGTGACCCACGACCAGGTGGAGGCCATGACCCTGGCCGACAAGATAGTGGTGATGAACTATGGCAAGGTGGAACAGGTCGGCTCGCCAATGGAGCTCTACTACAAGCCCTGCAACCGTTTCGTGGCCGGTTTCATCGGCTCACCCAAGATGAACTTCCTGCCAGCCAGCGTTCTGGCCTGGAGCCCGGAGCAGATCCGGGTCAGGGTAGCCGGCCAGCAGGAGCTCACCCTGCCCATCCTCACCGAGCGACTCGAGCCGGGCAGCGAGATCTCCCTTGGCCTGCGTCCCGAGCATGTGGTGCCGGGCGCAGAGGGGATCCACCTCGCCTTTACCTGCGAGGTAGTGGAGCGTCTTGGCAACAGCACCTATCTGTTCGGCCAGTGCTGCGGCACCGACGGCTTCAAGCTGCTGCTGGCAGGGGATGGGGAGTTTCATCCGTACCAGAAGATGGATGTTTTCTTTGCCCCGCAAAATTGCCTTGTTTTCAATGCCGAAGGGCTCAGGATCAGCCGCTAAATAGGGCTACTGCATGCCCCGATCCACTTTACCCCCGCCCAGTCGGGGGCTTTTTTTATTCCCGGGCGCAGGACACAAAATGAGAGCGGGCTCGCAACCCAGGACAAATCCCGTACAAGGGTACCGAGAAAGAGTGTAAAAGATTCACATAATAGTGAAAAAGTTACACAGAAATCAGATTCAGGTGCCCTGTCTTATCAAAGCCTTATTTTTCACTAAAGTAAGACACTGATAATAGATGACTTATCACTTCTGCCATCAGGCCGGGTTGGCTCAATACCACATGTAATCGATACCATGAAATTACGTACCCGTCACCTTTCCATCATCCAGCGCCTGGCGCTGGGCTTTGCCGTCATCCTGTTGCTACTGCTGCTCTCCGTAGCCCTCTCCCTCTACGCCGGCCAGCGGCTGGCCGACCAGGTAGGGACACTTGCCAGCCATACTGCTCCAACCCTGGTACAAAGCCGCGCCGTGACTCGCGATCTGTTCACGCTTGACCGCCATCTGGGCAACGCATTACTGCAGACCAGAGATGAGGATCTGGATGCAGCACGTCAGCAGATGCAGCAATGGCAAGCACACTTCGAGCAGGACCTAAACATCCTGGCTAGGCAGATAGCAGGGGAACCAAAGCAGAGTAAGCGCGTCGATAGCCTGCGCGAGCAACAGGCCGCCTACTGGCAACTGGCCCAACAACTGGTCGATGACTATGCCCACAACCGCCTCGAACAGAGCAAGCTGGCTGCCGACACCCGCCTCGGCAGCACGGCGCGCCAATTTGCCAGTGCCCTCGATGTACTGCTTGCCCCTCTGGGTAGCCATCCTGCCGCATTGCTCAAGAATCGTCTGCTGGCGAACCTGGAACAGCAAGTCAGTGCTACTCAGGAGATCCTCAAGCAGCAAGACCCGGCTCCTATTGCGGCACGCTTAGCCATCAATGAACGGGCCAATAAGCAGATGACAGATCTGCGCAAGGAGCTGGAGCGCCAGCTTGCAGGCCAAGAAGATGCTTTCGGCGCAACCCTAAGCCTGGAACGTAGCACAGGGGCACGGCTCGATACCCTCGCAACCCTGCTAAGTGGTCCAGACAGCTTGCTGGCCCGCCACCTGTCACTGGTCGAGCAAAGCATCATGCTTCGCAACCAAAGCGCACAAGCCAGCCGTTTCATCGACAGTCTGCTAGGCGAGCTGAGCGAACTTGACGGAGCAATCGACGAGCAGCTTCACCAGAGCACCGCCGGCAGCGGCGCCATTCTGCTCTGGCTACGCCTCGGGCTGTGCGCCGGCCTGCTGCTCTCTCTCGGTCTCGGCGCCCTGGTGCTGTGGCACCTGGTGCACGCCATCCGCCAGCCGCTGCACCATATCCTCACCACCCTCAAGGCACTGAGCCAGGGAGACATGCGCAAACGCGTACCGCTGCTGCGCCACGACGAGTTTGGCCAGCTTGCCATCGGCATCAATGCCCTGGCCGACGAGATGAGCGGCATGCTCGGTCAGATAGTTCATGCGGCCGACG
>JBOFBS010000179.1:0-3027 GCA_051645725.1 Aeromonadaceae bacterium
TGCTGTTTGTCATTCTGGGCATATTGACGCTGGCTAACGTCGGTGGCTGGTTGTAACACCAAAACAAAGGGCGAACCAATCGGCTCGCCCATTCTATTTTCCGTCAGGCAGTTCGCCCCTTCAGATATCCGGCATAATCCGGAATTTCGATCTCGAGTGCCCGGTTCATGTTCGGTGAATCCATCAGGAAATCAGCCGTCGCCTCGTTAGTTGCCATGGGGATGTTCCATACCGCCGCCAGGCGCAGCAAGGCTTTGACATCGGGATCATGGGGCACGGCATTGAGGGGGTCCCAGAAGAAGATCAATACATCAATCTTGCCCTCGGCAATCAGCGCTCCCAACTGTTGATCGCCCCCCATGGGGCCAGAGAGCAATCCGGTGATGGGCAAGCCCACTTCACGGCTCAATATAGAGCCCGTCGTGCCGGTAGCATAGAGATGATGTAGCTTGAGTTGCTCACTGCGATGTTTGACCCAACGCAGCAGATCCTGTTTCTTGTTATCGTGTGCAACAAGCGCCACCCGTTTATGGGCGGCCATGTCACGTTTGATGGTTGAAGGCATAAGGGGTTCCTATAGTCATAATTTCCGGTACCAGCATGCCTGAATAACAACGAAAGCCCAAAAAAAAAGAGCGACCTAAGTCGCTCTTTTCAAATACCCGAAGGGCAGGCTAATCGATATTACTCGATAACCTTGGCAACAACGCCGGCGCCTACAGTACGGCCGCCTTCACGGATAGCGAAACGCAGACCGTCATCCATCGCGATCGGGTGGATCAGGGTTACTACCATCTTGATGTTATCGCCTGGCATAACCATTTCCACGCCTTCCGGCAGCTCGATGGTGCCAGTCACGTCAGTGGTACGGAAGTAGAACTGTGGACGGTAGCCCTTGAAGAACGGAGTATGACGACCACCTTCTTCCTTGGACAGTACGTACACTTCTGATTCAAACTTGGTGTGCGGAGTGATTGAACCAGGCTTGGCCAGTACCTGACCACGCTCTACGTCTTCACGCTTGATACCACGCAGCAGAACACCTACGTTCTCACCAGCACGACCTTCGTCCAGCAGCTTGCGGAACATTTCCACGCCGGTACAGGTGGTCTTGGTGGTTTCCTTCAGACCAACGATGGCAACTTCTTCACCAACCTTGACGATACCACGCTCAACACGACCGGTTACTACGGTACCACGGCCAGCGATGGAGAATACGTCTTCGATTGGCAGCAGGAACGGCTGATCGATGGCACGCTCTGGCTCAGGGATGTAGGAATCCAGGGCAGCGGCCAGCTCGATGATCTTGCCTTCCCATGCAGCATCGCCTTCCAGCGCCTTCAGCGCGGAACCACGGATGATCGGAGTGTCGTCGCCTGGGAAGTTGTACTCGGTCAGAAGTTCACGAACTTCCATTTCCACCAGATCCAGCAGCTCTTCGTCATCAACCATGTCACACTTGTTCAGGAACACGATGATGTAAGGAACGCCTACCTGGCGACCCAGCAGGATGTGCTCACGAGTTTGCGGCATCGGGCCGTCAGTGGCAGCAACTACCAGGATAGCGCCGTCCATCTGAGCAGCACCGGTGATCATGTTCTTGACGTAGTCAGCGTGGCCTGGGCAGTCAACGTGAGCGTAGTGACGAGCCTGGGTATCATATTCAACGTGAGAGGTGTTGATGGTGATACCACGCTCACGCTCTTCAGGCGCCTTGTCGATTTGATCGAAAGCGAAAGCCTTACCGCCGTAAGTCTTGGCCAGCACGGCTGTGATGGCGGCAGTCAGGGTGGTCTTACCGTGGTCAACGTGGCCGATAGTACCTACGTTAAGGTGGGGTTTTGTACGTTCAAACTTTTCTTTAGACATGCTCGTCCCTCTAACTATCTCTAATCAAGTGGTGGCAAGCCACACAAATTGCGAACCGAGTATACATCAAAACAGGATTTTACCAGATGGGCAGATACATAGTGGGGCCAGACATTTTGCCCTCATTGACACCATCCGGCCGCAATCCTCTGCGTTACAACTCGACAGGGGCAGGATTGCTGGAGCGGGCAGCGGGAATCGAACCCGCATCATCAGCTTGGAAGGCTGAGGTAATAGCCATTATACGATGCCCGCCTGCTCTGCTAATCATGACCACCCGGAAAAAGTGGTGGAGGGAGAAGGATTCGAACCTTCGAAGGCAGAGCCGTCAGATTTACAGTCTGATCCCTTTGGCCGCTCGGGAACCCCTCCTGATTATGGCAAGAGGAGAAACTTCCTCCTTTGCCCAGGCGGGGGCATTCTATGGGATCAAAAGCGGCGGAGGCAACAGAGGATCTGCTGTTTTTTTAGCTAACCCGCGGTAAAAATGGAAAAAGAGCCCCTTAGCCTCACTCTCCTCGCTTGTGACAGCCTACCCCATGGTGTAATGTCCGGCTGCTGAACGCGGGAGTCTCAGCATGCATTGAGGGGAGTAGTTGCATGACCACAGGCACTGAACATGTGTCACCATATCTTCAGTTTTCCCGCCAGCAGTGGGCTGAACTTCGCGCCGCAGTGCCCATGACCCTGACCGAACAGGACTTGATCCAGTTACGCGGCATTCATGATGAACTCTCGCTGGATGAAGTACGCGACATCTATCTTCCCCTCTCCCGCTTGCTCAATCTCTACGTCAAGGCACGCCAGCACCGCAGCAAGGTAATCGAACAGTTTCTGGGCACCCAACCCTCCCATCTGCCTTATGTGATCAGCATTGCCGGCAGTGTGGCCGTAGGCAAGAGCACCACAGCGCGGATCCTGCAGGCCTTGCTGGATCGCTGGCCCGAACACCCCAAGGTAGAGCTCATCACCACAGATGGATTTCTCTATCCCAATGCCGAGCTGGAACAGCGGGGACTGATGAAGAAGAAGGGCTTTCCCCAGTCCTACGATATGCATCGGCTGGTGAATTTTGTTGCCGATATCAAGGCGGGCAGTCCCAGCGTGAGTGCCCCCATCTACTCGCACCACACCTATGACATAGTGCCGGACAAGCAG
>JBOFBS010000180.1:0-21392 GCA_051645725.1 Aeromonadaceae bacterium
ACAGACCCGCTTACTGCGTGCGCCAATAGACGGCAGATGGAGTTAACGCTTCCTCGGTTATTACATAAAGCCAAGATACTGCAACAGAGTCTGAGCCTGATCCTGATTGACATAGACCACTTCAAACGGGTCAATGACCAATTTGGCCATGATGCAGGAGACAGAGTGCTGCAACATCTCTCCTCCGTGCTACGACAGCGCTTGCGTAGTGGTGATCTACTTATCCGCTTAGGGGGAGAAGAGTTCCTGATCATTCTGCCCACCGCCAGAGAGAGTGAGGCCGCTCATGTTGCCGAGGCTTGCCGCGAGCTCATCAGTCAGCACCCACTTGTTGAGCCAAACTTCACCATAGATCTGACCATCAGCGCAGGCATTGCCTGTTATCGCGGTGATGAAGAACTGAATCAGCTACTCAAGCGTGCAGATGAAGCCCTCTACCTTGCCAAATCACAAGGACGAAATTGCGTCATCGTCAGCCCATCCATGCAACCCTCGAGCGGATAACCGCCGATGAGGCCATTTTAGAGAACATAAAAAAACCCGGCACCAAGGCCGGGTTTTTAACAGGACGAAACAGATTACTTCACGGCGTCCTTGAGTGCCTTTCCAGCAACGAATGCAGGCACATTGGACGGAGCAATAGTGATCTCAGCACCAGTCTGCGGATTGCGACCCGTGCGACCAGCGCGATGGTTAACCTTGAAAGTACCGAAGCCAACCAACTGAACCTGATCACCTTCCTTCAAGCTTTGGGTAATGGTGTTCAGAATTTCTTCCAGTGCGACTTTGGCCTGGGCTTTGCTCATATCAGCCTTGGCTGCAATCGCATCGACAAGTTCAGTTTTGTTCATAGACAATCCTTTTTTCATGAGGCGCCAATTAAAAATCCGGCACCAATCTAGTCAAAAATTGAGGCTCAGGCAAAGGCTTTATCCTGATGGCATCAGCGATTGCCCAGCTTTTCGGCAAGAACTGCTTATCGCCTCACACTTATCAACACCAAGCAAACAGCACCAGCAGGAGAGCAAGAGGGCCTTTGCTCAGAAAGCGCTATCATTGGCATAGGGAAATCCAACACCCTATAGCCACACAGCTGGACGAGAGAACCCAATTCAGGAGCCACCATGTTACTACTACTGGGCTATGGACTCTTCGCTCTCTTCTTCTCATTTATCTGCTCACTGTGGGAGGCGGTCTTACTCTGCACCACCCCCAGCTACATCCAGCAACTGAGCCAACAGCATCCGATACAGGCTGGGCGCTTGCAGCGGCTGAAATTGCACCTGGACAGGCCTTTAGCCGCCATCCTGACACTCAACACCCTGGCCCATACTGTTGGGGCAGCGGGAGTGGGCGCCCAGGCCAGCGTTCTGTTTGGCAGCAAAGCGGTCGGTATTGCCTCTGGCGCCATGACGCTGCTGATCCTGATCTTCACCGAATTGCTACCTAAAACCATAGGCACAAGCTATTGGCGAGAATTGGCGCCTGGTATAGGGCGTCCGCTGGAGATATTGATCTGGTTATTCACCCCGTTTGTCTCTCTTTCTCGGCTGATGGCCAGCCACATCCACACCGAGACCCGGCCCACCCACATACGAGATGAGCTTGCCGCCATGAGCCAATTAGGTGAAATCGCCGGCGAATTGGATGAGCAGGAAAACCAGGCCATCCATAACCTGTTACGCTTCAATCAGCTCAAAGCGCTTGATGTCATGACGCCTCGCACCGTGATTTTCAGCCTGCCCGCCGATATGCCCCTCTCTGATTATGTGGCGCACCACGCGGCCGCCCCCTTCTCCCGCATTCCGCTCTACGAAGAGGAGAAGGAAAACATCATAGGGTATGTGTCAAAGCAGGAACTGCTGTTGGCTCATCTGCAGCAGGACTGCAGCCTCCCTCTGCGCCACTGCATGAAACCCCTGCTAGTCGTACTCGATAGTGTGCGTCTCCCCATGCTGCAGCAGGATCTCTTGCTAAGGAGGGAGGTGATATCGCTGGTGGTCAATGAGTATGGCGAGGTGGAGGGCTTGGTGACGATGGAGGATCTTATCGAAACCCTACTGGGGTTGGAGATAGTCGAAGAAGGGGATGTCGCCGTCGACATGCAAAAGCTGGCCCGCCAACTCTGGCAAAAACGCATTCAGGAGCATGGCATTCATCTGAGCGAAGATTGAGGAGAAGCGTGGGGAGTGGAGGCCAGGAGCCCTCCACTCCCCTGCGGTGCGGAATTACTCCAACGTGATTCCCAGATTGGAGACGCCACCCTGAGCCGCCCACTCACGAATCGTCAGAATATGGGCCGGGTCTCGCGGTTGGTCGACCTGGGCGAGCAGCTCAACCTGAAACTCCATTTCACCCTGCATCAGCTCCTGCTCGTAAAGCTCCTCGTCACTAAACTCGCGCTCTTGCGCCATTTCGAGGAATCCAGCCACAGAGCCGATTGAAGCATTGCTAGCCTCCTCGGCCTCTTCACCAATCCGACAAATCACCGAATTATAGGCACACCCCAGGGCAACACAGGCATCCAGAGCGGGGTAGGCGCCATAGTTCCCCTCCGGCACCGGGTTGGGTATGTGCTGTTCAAACCCCTCCAGTACAGAGGATAAATCCACCCGTGAGCTCTTATGAGTCAAGTAGTTCCACAAGGTATCCAGCGCATGACGAAACGCCGGCGCATCACCCTGTCCCGAACTCTCGGCATACAGGTGATAATTGGGGTACATACGCTCCGCCAGCGCCAGAGCAAAAACCGTTTGCTGCCAAGGCATCAGTTTATTCAATCGCTTGTAAAATTTATCACCGAACACGCGGACACTCCCTTGAGTCATTAGCGCCTTATTGTATGTCGACTCCTCTTTTCATGCACTCTTTGACTGGCAATCGCCCACAGGGTGAGTACATTCAAATAAGGAGATGTTGGCCGATCGGTCAGCCGAGAGCTGTCGCTACCGTTCAGGAGGCTAGTATGCAACCCCCAACCCTATTACTCACCAGTCGCGATAACGAGCTCTACCAGAGCCTGCTGCGACAGAAACCCCCCATTGCGCTACGCCTGCTGCGAGCGGATGATGCCGCAACTGCCCGTATCCTGGCACCTCAAGCCGAAATAGTACTCGGTGAACCTGATCGCATTGCCGCCATACTGCCCAAAGCTACCCGTCTACGCTGGGCCCAATCGACTTTTGCCGGCATCGATTCTCTACTGGCACCGGATCTGCGCCACGATTATCTGCTGACAAATATCCGTGGCGTCTTCGGTCCCCTGATGAGTGAATATGTCTTTGCTCATCTGTTGAGCCTGACCCGCCATCTCCCGCTCTATCGGGAACAGCAGCGCCAACAACAGTGGCACCCCATTCCCTATGTACCGCTGAGTCAGCGCAGAATGCTGATCCTGGGTACCGGCAGCATAGGACAGCACATAGCCTCTACCGCCAAACAATTTGGCATGGAAGTGTGGGGGGTTAATCGCTCCGGGCGCGAAGTGGCCGGCTTTGATGACCTCTATCAAGTCAGCGCCCTGCCTCGTCTGCTGCCGCAAGCCGATGTCATCGTCAGCGTATTGCCCTCAACCAGCGAGACCCATCACCTTCTCGATGCCCAGATGCTCGCCCTGTGCAAAACCAGCTCCATCCTCTTCAATGTAGGCAGGGGCAGCGCCATAGATAGTCAGGCGCTGGTAGAAGCTCTGCGCGCCGGACGCCCAGCAGCCGCCATACTGGATGTGTTTGAAGAGGAGCCACTGCCAGGCAACCACCCGCTCTGGCAATTACCTAACCTGATCATTACCCCCCACAATGCCGCGTGGAGCCTGCCAGAGCAGGTGCTCAAGGTTTTCGAGCGCAACCTGATCCGCTTCCAAGCGGAGGAGCCGTTGGAATATGTTGTCGATTTCAGTCGAGGCTACTGAAGCATGACTCAGGATGAAAACTCAACCAAACTGGCCGAGCTGATGGGAACCATACGCCACTGCCAGCTTTGTGCCGCCTCGCTACCACACGGTGCCAACCCAGTGATCAGGGGGGCCACATCGGCCCGCATCCTGATCATAGGCCAGGCTCCAGGGCTCAATGTGCACAAGAGTGGCATCCCCTGGGATGATGCCTCGGGACAACGATTGCGCAGCTGGCTGGCAATGGACGAGGCAACTTTCTACGATGAGCAGCAGATTGCCATCATCCCTATGGGATTCTGCTACCCAGGGCGGGGCAGGCAGGGCGATCTTCCGCCTCGCCCCGAATGTGCCCCGCTCTGGCACCCCCAACTACTGCCCCTGTTTACACAGCTTCAGTTGACTATTCTTATTGGCCAATATGCCCAAGCTGCCTATCTGCCAGATGGACGGACACTGACCCAAAGAGTACAACGGTGGCAAGAGTATGCCCCCCGCTTTTTCCCCCTGCCCCATCCCTCACCCCGTAATGGCATCTGGCTAAAACGTCACCCCTGGTTTTACCTGGAATTGTTACCAGACCTGCAAAATCGGGTATGCAACTTGCTTTACAGGTGAAACCAGTAGATAGTCTGAGCGCCTGATCAAGAGTTCAACCATAAGTTGGATCAATCTGATTACAGCTGAACTAGTCACCAAGCAATAGCGACGCTGGATAAAAAAGCGACACAAAGAGGCACAAAGCGGCTCTTTAATAGCAAAAGCCTTGGTTTGGTGCAGGCATCCGTGATACAAATCTGGTTTTGAGTGCGCAAGGAGGGCGTCCGCTTCGTCCTTGCGTTTGGTAATGATATAAAACTTCGGTTTCCAACATACGAAGGGACACAGGATGAAACGGTTTTTCGCTCCCATGAGCAGAATCGCAGAGTGGGACCCGCCCATTCCAAGACAACACCTGTACGCCATCATAATGTTGGCAGGTTTTTCTGTAGCCAGCATAACTATGCTTCCCGCCCCTAATGAGTTACTGGCTAGCAATCCCATCTCGGTTCAACACACGGATCTCTTGGAAGATACGACGGCTTTGGCCACCCAAGCTGCCGATACAGAATTTGTCACAGTGCCAGACCGCGAACTGGTAGGTAATGAGCTATCCCCGGTCGATGGACTGGCAGAAGATGAAGCCCCCGAGCCACAGTGGCTCGATTATATTGTCAAAAGTGACGACAACCTCTCTGTCATTTTCAATACGCTGAACCTGCCAGCCAAGTCACTGCACAAGTTGCTGGAAGTTGATATCCAGAATTCGCTCATCCGCTTGAGCCCTGGGCAAAAACTCTCCTTCATGATCGATGACAAGAATGAACTGCAGCAACTGGCCATCCCTCTGGATGAAAAGCGTCGCATCTTGTTCCTGCGCAAGGGGGATAACTTTGCCTCCAGCATAGAAGCCATTGACGGAGCAGAGCTGCCCGCCGCTTCCAGTGACAGCAAAAATGACGCGAATGCCAAGCTCGAGAGTAACGCCCAGGAGAAAGTGCAGGCCAAACCGATTGACGCTAAGGGTAATGCCGCTGCCAAGGAGGCGACCAAGCCTGCCCGCCCAGAGGCTAGACCTTCCCGCGTGTTAAAAGGCACCATCAATGGCGCCTTCGTCACCAGTGCGCGTAATGCTGGACTCACGAACAGCCAGATACACAAGATAGCCCGTCTGTTCCAAGGGCGTATCGATTTCCGCCGTGACCTGAAAAAAGGTGACAGCTTCCGTGTGCTGTTCGATAAGCCCCATAGTAAAGATGCTCAAGTTCAGGCCGTGATCTTCAACATCAACGGTCGAAAACTGACCGCATTCCGCAATGTGGATGGTAAGTTTTATGACGAGAAGGCCAGCAGCTTTACTACCGGGACCTTCATGCGTTTCCCCATCCCCAGTGTGCGTAAAGTCAGTTCAAGCTTCAGCCCCAGCCGTCGTAACCCGGTTACCGGCCGCGTTCAGCCCCACAATGGCACAGACTTCGCGGTACGAGTCGGAACGCCGATACTGGCAACAGGCGATGGCGTGATACTCAAGGCCGCCAGCCACCCGGATCTGGGACGTTATGTGGTGATCCGCCACGATGGCAAATACAGCACCGTCTACATGCATATGAGCAAATTGATGGTCAAGCCAGGCCAGAAGATCAAACAGGGCACCAAGATTGGTCTTTCTGGTAACACGGGGCGTTCCACTGGCCCCCACCTGCACTACGAGTTCCGCATCAATAACCGTCCTGTGGATGCCATGCGGGTTGACCTGCCGGTGAACGAAGGGATGGGCGGTAAAGAGCGACGCCAGTTCCTGGCCAAGGTGCGTGAATACAAGCGACTATTCGAACAGGGCTAAAAGTAACCCCTCATTAAAAAGCCGACTAAAAGTCGGCTTTTTTTATGGAGCCACGCTCGAAGCATTAACCCTCATGATAGGGACGAGAGAGGTTGTGCACCGCATCGACAAAGAGTTTAGGCTGGGCCGGATCGACATCCTGCGCTATGCCATGCCCCAGATTGAAAACATGGCCCGAACCTGACCCATATTCAGCCAAGATACGCGCCACCTCCTGCTCAAGACGAGGCTGAGGCGCATAGAGCATGGCCGGATCCATGTTGCCTTGCAACGCCACCCTGTCACCCACACGCCGCCGCGCCGCAGCCATATCCACAGTCCAGTCCAACCCCAACGCATCACACCCGGTTGCGGCCATAGACTCCAGCCATTGACCGCCCCCCTTGGTAAAGAGGGTCACAGGCACGCGCTGCCCAGCCTGCTCTCGAGTCAAACCTGCAACTATCTGCTGCATATACTCCAGTGAGAAGGCATGGTAATCCGGCGTGGAGAGTACGCCCCCCCACGTATCAAACAACATGACGGCCTGAGCCCCCGCTGCGATTTGAGCATTGAGATAAAGAGTGACGCTCTGGGCAAGCCGCGCCAGCAAGGCATGCAGTGTGGCCGGTTCACGGACCATCATCTGTTTGATACGGCTGAAGGTCTTGGAGCTCCCCCCCTCCACCATGTAGGTAGCCAGGGTCCAGGGACTACCCGCAAAGCCGATAAGCGGCACAGCCCCTCGCAATTCACGGCGTATGGTGCGAACGGCATCCATCACATAACCCAATTCATCCTCGGGGTCAGGGATTGGCAACTGCTGCACCTCCCGTAGTGACAGGACAGGCGAGGCAAAGCGTGGCCCTTCGCCTTGACCAAAGGTCAACCCCAAACCCATCGCATCGGGAATGGTCAGAATGTCCGAGAAGAGAATCGCCGCGTCCAGAGCATAGCGACGCAGCGGCTGCAGCGTCACCTCGCAAGCCAGTTCGGGGTTGCGACATAACGACATGAAGTCGCCAGCCTTGGCCCTCAGCTCCCGATATTCAGGCAGATAACGCCCAGCTTGGCGCATCATCCAGACTGGCGTCATGTCCACGGGCTGACGTAGCAGCGCCCTCAAATAGCGATCATTCTTGAGTGAATTCATCCGATAGAGACTCAACTGACAGGATAGGCCGCTGATTGTAACATCTTGCAAAGACGGCGGCTGCTCACACTTTGCTAGCATATTGCTAACAAACGATGCCCAAGTTAACAGAGCGAGAAGAAAGCTGGGCGAGGGCTATTGACCCGAAGCGACAGATCTCATTCTATAATCGTATCAAGAGGATTAGAGAGCAGTGGCTATGGAGGCTAACATGCTAAATCGACTCGATAAAACACGCCAAGAGTTGGCGGGTAAGAATGCGGCCCTCGATGCCTGGCTCAACGCTCGTCAGGACCTGCTGATCCAGTATGTCAGCCTGATCAGCCAGCGCAGTGGTTACAAAAAATGTCTACCTCCGTGCACCGATGTTCGCAACTTTTGCCAATCCCTGGTCGATTATGTCTCGGCAGGCCACTTCGAGATCTATCAGAGCGTCGTTGACGCCATGGAGCAGGCTAGCGGTCGCTCGCTCTCCCTGGTCAATCGGATAGTCCCCAAGCTGGAGCAGAACACTACCGAGTTGATGCAGTTCATCGACACCTTCTGTGAAGTGCAAGATACCGAATTGTTGATGACGCTGGATGCCGAACTCAATCAGTTGGGACCAAGACTCGAAGAGCGCTTCCGTCTCGAAGATCGCCTGGTCAAGGCACTGCGTCTGCTCGATGAGCTCTTGCCTGCCGCCTGAACCCGGTCAGAAATAATGATTCAACCAAGCGGGCTCGTTTTATCCGACGCAGCCCTTTTTGTGCGCAAGTGGCTTACTCTGGCGACATAAGCCACCTACACTAATAGCGACAAGTTCAGGAGGTAATCATGGTAGAACGACGCCGCTTTTTTCGTGTAGTCTTCTCAACGCCGGCGCAACTGACCCAAGGGCAACAGAGTTGGTCCACTCATCTGCTCGATCTTTCGCTGCAAGGTGCGCTGGTTGAACGCCCAGATAACTGGCCAGAAGAGAACGAAGGGCGCTTTGAACTCAGCTTCACCCTGGCAGGCTCAGACATTCAGATACGCATGGAGGTTGAACCCTGCCACTCGGCGGAAAACAAACTGGGCCTCTATTGCCACCACATCGATATCGACAGTGCCTCCCACCTCAAGCGCCTGATTGAGCTCAATGTCGGTAATGCTGACATGTTAAAGCGCGAGCTGGCACACCTGCTGGATGATCATATCGAGCATGAACGTGAACACGAACGCCCCTGAGCCTATCGTTTTCTCACCCCATATTCAGCCACAAGTGAAGCAAGGCTTGTGGCTGTTGACCTTGTTTTGTTAAAGCAACTCCAACGCTTCAGCCAAGGTAGTAACCCCAACGACCTCCATACCCCCTATCGCCTGCTTGGGCAAGTTAGCCTTGGGGACTATGGCGCGGCGAAAGCCATGCTTGACCGCCTCCTGCAACCTTTCCTGACCCGATGGCACGGGGCGGATCTCTCCTGAGAGCCCCACTTCCCCAAATACAATCAGATCCTGCGGTAGCGCTTGATTACGGAAACTCGAGACCATAGCCAGAATAAGCGGTAAATCCGCACTGGTCTCTTCCACCTTGACGCCACCGACTACGTTGACGAAGACATCCTGATCCGCCATCTGCACCCCACCATGCCGATGCAGTACGGCCAGCAGCATAGCCAGGCGATTGTGTTCCGCGCCGACAGCCAAGCGTCGAGGATTGTTAAGCTGTGAGTAATCGACCAGCGCCTGCAACTCCACCAGCAAAGGGCGAGTTCCCTCCCAGATGGCCATCACCACTGAGCCTGGCCCTTCAGCCTCCCCTCGATTGAGGAAAATGGCAGAAGGGTTACTGACCTCCTTCATGCCCTGAGCCGTCATGGCAAAGACCCCCAGCTCATTGACGGCACCGAACCGATTCTTCTGGCAGCGCAGAGTGCGATAACGGGAGTCGCCATCACCTTCCAGCAGGATGGAACAATCCACACAATGCTCCAGCACCTTGGGGCCCGCCAAAGTACCATCCTTGGTCACATGCCCCACCATGAAGATCGCAACCTGGTGCTGCTTGGCAAAACGGGTCAGTTGAGCCGCCCCCTCACGAACCTGAGAGACAGAGCCTGGAGCCGAGCTGATATCTGCCACATGCATCACCTGGATGGAGTCTATGACCATGATGGCGGGTTTCTCAACTTGGGCCAGGTGGCAGATCTGCTCAACGCTGGTCTCAGAGACAATTCTCAACTTATCGCTAGGCAAGTTCAGTCGACCAGCGCGCATGGCAACCTGCTGTAACGACTCCTCCCCCGTAACATAGAGCGTCGGCATACGTTCAGCCAACTGGCACATAGTCTGCAGCAGCAGGGTACTCTTACCTGCTCCGGGGTGACCACCGATGAGAATCGCCGATCCCGGTACTATGCCGCCACCTAACACCCTATCCAACTCCCGGAAGCTGGAACTAAAGCGGGGAATTTCGGTTAAGGAAACCTCACTCAAGGTCTGCACCCTGGCGCTCTGTTCGCCTGCATACCCACTCAGACGGCCGCCCGCTTTGGTAGTCGGAGCCGTCAAACGGATCTCGGAGATGGTATTCCACTCCCGACACTCACCACACTGCCCTTGCCAGCGCGGGTACTCTGCACCGCACTCGTTACAGACAAAAGCGACCTTGCTTCTTGCCATAGCTCATAAACTCGTTAAGAAACCTAAGAAAATACCGATATAGTAAATTACAGTAGAACAAGAAGAATTACTTCATAGAACGGTTACCACCGCATGGACAACAATAAGCCTCACCCACTGCTCGATCAGCTGATACCACTGCTCGCTGAACCTGACTTTGATGATCTATTCACCAGGCTAACCCATGCTGAAAGCACCAACACCCGCTTTTTGTTGAAAATGGAACTTAAGCGCCGGGCCACTCCCTGCATTCGCATCATAGACATGCGGGCCCGCTATCCTAGTATCCCCTATATCTATGCTGGAATTCAGCACTTCATGTCCCAGGAGGATATTGAAGTATTCCAGACCCATTTAAGACTCTATCGTGGCCGTTATACCATGGGCGTATATGAAGCCGTGCTGGAGGCACAAAAACTTCGCCAGCATGCCCCACATGAACCAGAAGACGATCCGCACTCCAATCCCAAGCGCTTCGAGGTAGAGGCTATCCATTTTGCCAGCTACTACGGACGGCGAGAGGAGCGCATGCACTTCAGCTCAACAGTCAAATTGCACCTGGCCAATGGCGCCATCTACCCGGCCAAAACCTCGGATATCTCCCTCGGCGGGGTCAAGCTATCGCTGGGCTTTCCTCTGGCCTATGAGGTGGGTGAGCTCTGTCAGGTGACCTTTGACGGACTACACAAAGAGAGCCCCTCTGCTCTGCTCAAACGCCCCATCAACTACCAGATCCTGGGGGATGAAACAAAAGAGGATAAACACTGGATTAAACTGTTACGAGTCGATGAGAATGCCGAGCTGGATCAGTATTTTCAACAGTTTATAGACAATAACAAACTGCGTTATCGCATCAGTATTGACTACCTGCTCTCCTCCGCCGAAGTCAAAGGCTACGAACAATACTACCTGCCACGTATCACAGGACTACCGCTCTTCTTCAGTGATGCTCAGGATGAGCCCATCACACTACGCCATGTTCTGCGCACGGAAAACAACCAACATGAGCTGGAGTATTGGCGCAATGAACGCAATGAAGACATGCTCGCCGGCCTGTTCCCGGAAACAAGAATGCACCAGCTGTTGGCACAACCGGGCACACTGAAACAGACCATTATCTACTGCTTCACTCACACAGTGCGCAGCCATATCTACTACTTCTCCGCCACCCGGGAAGAGCTGGAGGAGAGCGGGCTTAAACAGCTCTTTTTTGCGGTAGGAGCCTGTCGTCCCAGTTGGCGGGTATTCAAGCTGGATCTGGAGGCCGTCCATCTGGATGAATCGGGACTCGATAACCTGCTGGCCGACAAGCAAATCCAGGTTCACTACGAAGAGGTGCTGCGCCACAAACTACTCAAGATAGGCTATGTGGGCCTGTTACAAGCCATAGATGATGACACCCAAAGACGGGAGTATCTCAGCGATCCCCCTGCAGACATGCAACCCAATCGCCTGCAGATATACGGCCATCGGCTTCAGGTTTCATCCTTTGAGCTGGAGCTGCTGCACTATACCCAGTTGCGCAAAGAACAGCGTTATCTGCACAAAACGGCTGTCGCGGTCAAATGTAATGGCCAGGTCATCATAGGTTGGACCCGGGATATCTCGACGCATGGTCTTCAGGTAGAGCTAGAGCAGCCCCTGGCCTGTGAGCGCGAGGAGGTGATCCGGATCAGCCTGCCAAAATTGCAGGAGATGTCACGCAGCTTCCGTTTACATGACCTGCCCTATCGTGTGGTGAACAACAATACGACTCACACGGTTTTACACCTGTGCATAGATGGTGACGCGGCCAACCATGAAGGACGTCGCTTCTTCAATCTGCTCATCGAAAGCAACAGCAACAAACTCAAGACCACCAAAGAGCTACGCCGGCTGCGCGGCATGGCCACCGCCCTGCGCAACCTCTACACACACCACCTCTTCAACTACCCACTCTATCTGAGCCGCACTCAGGGTACGCGCCTGGGGGCGCTGGGATGCATAGCGAACCCACGCAGCCTGCATAAACTTTTCAGTGAACTCGCCAGCGAAAAAGAGTTCAATCTCACCCCCCTGTTCCAGCACGGCATACTCAAAGATGCACTGTTACAGCCACTTCGCCGCCTCCAACGCGAAGACAAGCCCCTGAGTCTGGAGATCTTTGTCTGTCGCAAGCTGGATCAAATGGGCAACATCTGCTTTGACACGCGTCTGGCCACAGACTTCATCGATCTCAAGGAGAAGAAGCTCTTCGTTCAACAGGCGCTAAACCGAGGAAATTTCACCTCGGTTCGGCTGTTTGCTTCCCGCACGGGACGGCCCGATGTGGAGTTCATCGCCAATGAACTGGACTACATAGCCAAATACGCTATCCACAAGGCTCGTCATCTGGAAGAGACACTCTGGAGTGTCATGGCGGTATGTGACCTGGTCGATACCACAGCGGCCACCCTCTACCGCCTGGGCTTTAGCCGATAAGCCTCGCCCTTACAGGCCGGCTCCACACTCGGTTTGGAGCTGGCCAGCCCTGATGTGAGACAGGATGACGAGCCCCAAGCCGCAGAGTGAAAGAAGCCGCAGTGAAAATAACAGCCGAATGAGCAACCGACCGGTTATCTGCTGACTCAGGCCAGTGCGGCTATGGCTCGACCCGCCTGCAGCAGGCAGAGCACAGCCTCCAGATCTTGATGACGAATCGCCACCTGTGCCTGCTCTCGCACTATGGGTTTGGCATGTATGGCCACGCCAAGGGCCGCCTGTTTCAGCATGGGTAGATCGTTGGCACCGTCACCTATGGCGACAGTCTGGCTCTGCGCTACACCGTAGCGTTCGCGCAACAACTCCAGCGTCTGAGCCTTGACCTTGGCATCAACAATACGCCCCAAGACGCGACCGGTCAGCTTGTCGCCCTCACACTCCAGCTCATTAGCCTCGATATGATCGAGCCCCAGATCCTGCTGCAATTTACCGGCAAAGCGGGTGAAGCCTCCTGAGGCAATCGCCACCTTCCAACCCGCCGCCTTGGCATTATCCACCAGCAGGGTGAGCCCGGGCATCAAGGGGATGTTCTCCGCCACCCTATCGAGAATGGAGAGCGGCGCATCCTTGAGCAGGGCGACCCGGTTGCGCAGGCTGTCGGCAAACTCCAGCTTGCCCTGCATGGCTGCCGCGGTAACGGCAGAGACCTGCTCCCCCACCCCGGCCAGACGCGCTATCTCGTCGATGCACTCTATCTGTATAGCCGTGGAGTCCATATCCATCAGGATAAGACCTGGCTCATCGAGGCGGGGCAGTTGTTCCACATGAACCGCATCTATTGGCCACGCCTGATTCTTGAGCCAAAGGGCCAGCTCAGGATCGTGCCGACTGACGGCCAACACCAAAACCTGCACTTCAGCCAGGGTGAAGGGCGCCAGAAGGTTCCACTCCAGATCACGGCGTGTCAACTCACTCACCAGTTGCTCCACCTCGGAGCGGGTCAGCTGCTCGCCGAGCAGCACCACATAGCCGCCCTTTTGGCTCAGAGCTGCAAGCGGCTGCAGGGTGCCATCAACGGCATGATAGAGGGGAGCGGCGGCCAGCAAGGGCTGCCAACCGGCAAGGTGTGGGGGCAAGTGTGAAAACGGCATCTGGCGTGTCGACTCCCTGTGGCCTACGAGATTGAACTGACCATGTTCAGACATGGCTAAAATGAGGGCTCAGGGTAACGGCAGTCGGAGCAACAGGCAAGCGTGGCAAGGTGCTAGACCGGCAAGGCCAGCCTATAGAGTTCGGTCAACAAACGATGGGAGGCTAAGCCTCCCATCGTTGGCCTATACCCGGCTCAACCCTTGTCGCCAAGCAGAATAGACTCCAGGGCGATCTGGATCATCTCGTTGAAGGTGAGCTGACGCTCCTCCGAGCTGGTCTGCTCATGGCGCTTGATGTGATCCGATACGGTACAGATGGTCAAGGCCCTGGCACCAAACTCGGCCGCCACACCATAGATACCGGCCGCCTCCATCTCGACCCCCAGAATGCCGTACTTCTCCATCACCTCGAACATGGCCAGATCCGGGTTATAGAAGAGATCGGCAGAGAAGATGTTGCCCACCTTGACCGGGATCCCCAGGTATCTGGCAGCCTCGACCGCATGACGCACCAGATCGAAATCGGCCAGAGCGGCAAAGTCATGATCCTTGAAACGGATACGGTTAACCTTGGAGTCTGTGCTGGCCCCCATGCCAATCACCACATCGCGCAAATTGACATCATCCCGCACGGCACCACAGGAGCCGACCCGGATCAGCGTCGTTACCCCATACTCGGTGATGAGCTCCTTGGCATAGATGGAGCAGGAGGGGATGCCCATGCCATGCCCCATGACCGAGACGGGGCGCCCCTTGTAACTGCCCGTGTAACCAAACATGTTGCGGACATCTGTGACCAGTTGTGCCCCATCGAGGAAGGTTTCCGCTATGTACTTGGCACGCAGCGGATCCCCTGGCATCAGTACGACATCGGCAAAGGCGCCCTCAGGGGCATTGATATGAGGAGTTGGCATAATGGGTCCTTATGATTCCTGATAGCAGACGATTGTCTCACGGCCCTCTGATGACGGCCTGGTGACCCCTCCCAGCTCTGCAGATTGCAACTAGGGAGGGGAATACTCAAATAAAGCTCTTACCATACTCAAGTGACGGTAAACCATGATAAGTGGCTATGCTCTGGCCTATATCGGCAAAGGTGGTTCGCAGCCCCAGATCCTGGGCACGAATGGCCCGACCATAAAAAATCACCGGCACGCGCTCCCGGGTATGTTCTGTGCCTGACCAGGTGGGATCACAGCCATGATCTGCGGTCACCACCACCAGATCCCCCTCCGCCAACTGCTCCAGCAGCTCGGGCAGGCGTGAGTCAAAATACTCCAGTGCTTGAGCATAGCCTGCCACATTCCGCCTGTGGCCATAGGTCGAGTCAAAATCCACAAAATTGGTGAAGATGAGACTCTGATCCGGCGCCCTGCTCAACTGAGCCAGGGTCGCATCCCACAGCTCGCCCAGACCGGTCGCCTTGACCTTTGCGGTCACCCCGCACCCGGCATAGATATCGGAGATCTTGCCGATGGCGATCACCTGCCCCCCCGCAGCCTGCATCCGATCCAGCAGTGTAGGCATGGGCGGAGTAACCGCATAGTCATGACGGTTACCGGTCCGCATAAACGATCCCGGTTTATCGCCGATAAAGGGGCGGGCGATCACCCGGCCTATGTTGTATCCCCCCCGGGTCAGCTCCTCGCGCGCCAGCTCGCACAGCGCATAGAGCCGCTCCAGGCCATAACTCTCTTCATGGCAGGCGATCTGGAATACCGAGTCTGCCGAGGTGTAGAAGATGGGTTTGCCACTGCGCATGTGTTCCTCCCCCAGCGCATCGAGGATATCTGTGCCAGAGGCGTGGCAATTACCCAAATAGCCGGGCAAGCCCCCCTTCAGGACCAGGGTATCCAGCAGCACCTGGGGAAAACTGTGGTGCTTTTGAGGAAAGTAGCCCCACTCGAAGAGCACTGGGGCGCCCGCCATCTCCCAATGACCCGACGGGGTATCCTTGCCTGAGGAGATCTCCTGCGCATAGCCGTATGCGGCCTGGGGTGTGATGCCACTGTCGAGCCCGGCCGGAAACTCACCACAGGAGCCAGCACAGGCATGAGCCAGCCCCAGCCGGGTAAGATGGGGAATATGCAAGGGGCCCTGGCGCCCGACATCGGCACGCCCTGCGGCACACTCGGCCGCAATATGTCCCAGGGTATTGGCACCGGCATCACCAAAATGCGCCGCATCATCGGCCGCCCCTATGCCAACAGAGTCCATCATCAAGATAAAAGTGCGTTTCATGGCCATTGCCTGTCTCTTACGGTTCATGCCCGGGGGCGAATTCATAGGTTGCTACACTCACTAAATAACCGCTCCTAATCATGCTACATCAACGAGGTAGCACACGCTGACACGCCGTGAACCCCTCCCTGGGGGCTCCACCGCCGCCACGATAGGGGAGCGCCACGCAACCCCGTCACTGTGATGGGTAATTGACTATTTGGAACAGCTAGTTAGTCCGTTTGATGTCAGTAACCGGCGACGCCCTCTTCCGATGTGCCGTGGCCCAGTGTCGCCAATAGACTGGCCAGCAGGCTTGAGGCGCCAAAGCGGAAGGTATGAGGAGTCACCCACCCCTCGCCCATGATCTCATCGGCCAGCGCCAGATACTCAGCCGCCGTAGCCGCATCCTTCACCCCTCCTGCCGCCTTGAAGCCGACTCTGGGGTTCTTCTCTTTAATCACCTGCAACATGATGCGAGCCGCCTCCAGGGTGGCATTGCAGGGTACCTTGCCGGTCGAGGTCTTGATAAAATCGGCACCAGCGGCAATCGCCAGCTCAGAGGCCCGGCGTATCATGGCCTCACTCTTGAGCTCACCGCTTTCGATGATCACCTTCAGCAATACCCCCTCGCCACACGCCGCCTTGCAGGCTTTTACCAGCTCGAAACCAACCGTTTCATCACCGGCCAACAGGGCGCGATAGGGAAAGACCACATCCACCTCATCGGCGCCATAGGCAACGGCCGCCCGGGTCTCGGCCTCGGCTATGTCTATCTCATCATCGCCATGCGGGAAGTTGGTGACAGTGGCAATACGCACACTCTCGGCCCCCAACTCCCGCAGAGCCTTACGCGCACGAGGTATAAATCTGGGGTAGATGCAGATGGCCGCAGTAGAGCCCACCGGACTCCGGGCCTGCTGACACAAGGCCATGACCCTGGCATCGGTATCATCCTCGTTGAGGGTGGTCAAATCCATCAGCTTCAGGGCCCGCAGGGCCGCCACGTGTAACTCACTCATAGCTTGCTCCATCTCATCTGTCGCGCTGTGCCTTATCCCCCGTGGCGCAAACGCTTTTCTCGCGCCCAGAAACACCAACGCCACAGCTAAGCTGTGGCGCAATCCGAGCAAAATGCACTCTCTTTCCATGTATATTGGCATGTTACCCCAATAGCACCAAAGGGTGTAAGGGCGCAAACGCTTTACTCTGATCAATTACGTAGAGGGAGAGCAAAGAGCCGCGCCACATTCTGCTCTATCTGCGTGGCCAACTCGGCCTCCGGCTCATTACGCAACTGCGCAAGGGCGCACAAAACCTGAGAAACCCGCGCCGGTTCATTACGCTCCCCCTGATAACCGCTCAAGGGCATGGTGGGACCATCCGTCTCCAGTAACAGCGCCGCCACCGGCATGGCGGCGATGGCCCGGCGGCTCTTCTGGGCGCGCTCATAGGTGATGACACCCCCCACCCCCAGATGAAATCCCAAGGCCCAGTAGTGCTCGGCCTGCTGGCGTGAGCCGCTGAAACCATGGATCACTCCCCCTCGGGGCGGACGATAACGCCCCAGCAGGGCGAGCAGCTCGTTATGGGCCCGTCGACAATGAAGGATGAGCGGTAGCCTCAACTCACAGGCCAACTGCAACTGGCGCTCCAGATAGTGTTGCTGCCGCACCATAGGTACATCGATAGCACCATCCAGACCACACTCCCCCACAGCCACCAGCCCCTCTGGCGCCGCGCGCAGCCACTGCTCCAGTTGCGCCAAGGCTGTCTCGGACTCAGCCTGCAAAAACCAGGGGTGTAATCCCAGTGCATAATAAAGGGCTGGATGCTGTTGATGCAGCTCACGCAGCTGCGGCCAATGGGCCGACGCTATGGCCGGGACTATCCAACGCCCCACCCCAGCCGCTCGGCTGCGGGCCAGCACTTGGGGCAGATCGGCGGCATACTCCTCCAGATCCAGGTGAACATGCGTATCGGTCAGCATATAGAGGGACACAGAGAGAGAAAGGATAACGTAAGGCTAACCAGAGCCTGGTCGCTTGTCAGCTGGAAGCTGGAAAAAAGGGCCGCATGAGAGCGGCCCTTGAGGATAACGCGGCACACTGCCAGGTTAGAGCATGACGCCAGCCACGACAGCTGAGAGCAGACTCACCAGGGTAGAGCCATAGACCAGCTTCAAACCAAAACGGGAAACCATGTTGCCCTTCTCCGGATTCAATGCCTTGACCGCCCCGGCGATAATGCCGATGGAGCTGAAATTGGCAAAGGAGACCAGGAAGATCGAGAGCATACCCAGGGTGCGAGGCGTCAGCGTTGAGGCCATCTTGCCCAACTCCATCATGGCCACAAACTCGTTGGTCACCAGCTTGGTCGCCATTATGCTGCCCGCCCGCATCGCCTCATCAGAGGGGATACCTAATACCCAGGATACCGGGTAGAAGAGATAGCCCAACAACTCCTGAAAATTCATGCCAAACAGCGCATCGAAGAGATAGTTAACCATGGCGATCAGACCTATGAAGCCGATCAACATGGCTGCGACTATGATGGCCACGGTAAAGCCCGCCATTATGTATTCAGCCAGCATCTCGAAGAAGTTCTCCTTGGCTGGCGTGTGGTGCTTATCCCCTTCGGCCAGCTCCTCGGCATCCTTGAGATCAAGCCGGGTCAGACGATCATCCGGCTCATAGGGGTTGATGATGGAGAGGATGATAAAGGTACTGAACATGTTGAGGACGAGTGCAGCCACCACAAAGCGTGGTTCGATAAGCTGCATATAGGAACCGACAATGGACATGGAGACGGTCGACATGGCCGTAGCCGCCAGGGTGTACATCTGCTTGCTGTTAAGATGGGGCAGAACGTTCTTGATAGCGATAAAGTTCTCGGATTGCCCGACAATCATGGAGCTGACCGCGTTAAAGGACTCCAGTTTACCCATGCCATTGATCTTGGACAGAACGCTTCCTATCCCTCGAATGATAAAGGGCAAGAGACGTATGTACTGCAGTATGCCGATCAGCACAGAGATGAAGACGATAGGCATCAACACCTTAAGAAAGAAGGAGAATTGACCTTCGTTGAGCAGGCCACCAAACACAAAGTCGGTACCGGCAGCCGCAAACTCCATCAGCTTGTTGAAACCATCGGCAAAGCCACTGACTACGCTCAGACCGATTTGCGAGTTCAGCATAAACCAGGCCAGTAACAGCTCGACCAGCAGCAACTGCACAACACAGCGTACTTTCACCTTGCGCCACGCTGCACGATTGCCGAGTAGGGCTAATCCGAGGACTGTGACCAGCCCGAGTATAAAATGTAAATATTCCATCGCCGTAGACCTGAATTGTTAGCAGGGAAGAACAGATCAAATTAGCAGAGGACTCTCTTTACAAGCCATGCCAGTGAGCAAAATATCGCTCAAAATGACCCCACCACACCGCACATATTGAACTGTTAACATTAACGAAAATAACAAAACTGAATGCAGCTCACGTCTCACAATAGACGAAGAGAAAGGGACATAAGCCTCTATCACCCCATGCGCAACGCATCACCACACCCAAAAAAATCGGCGCAGCATAACCGATGTAGAAAAAAGTTGTGTATCTAATTGTGACAGCTTAGCCAGGTTGACGAAACAGCCGATACAACCATAGATAACCCTGTGCAACTGTGCCATCTCCCGCTATCTGGCCAACCCAGATCAAAAAAATGGCCGCCCTGAGGCGGCCAACTCGTTCACTTCACTATCTTATTTGGGAGCCAGCATACTGGCCTGGATTAACTTGGCGATATCCGTGTTATCGATATAGCTGCCATCGACATTTTGCCCCACAACCTCGGCAAACTTGGCATCCTTACCCTTGATGGCGGTGAGGAATTTGTCACTGCCAGCCCCCTTGGCCCAGAGACGCACGACTTCATTGGTATGTTGATCGCTCCAGTAGCGAACCTGGGGCAGATTGCCTTGACCAACATTTTTGACCGCGTCAAACGGCACACTGTCAGAGGCCGAGCTCAGGGGCAGGCCGTTACCATGGTCTGTGGTCACTATGAGCAGCGTCTCATCCCAGCTGCTGTGCTTCTCGACCCAGGCCTGCACCTTGGCCACAGCGGCGTTAAAGTCCATCCCCTCCTCTATGATGCGATCGCTCTGGTTGGCATGCGCAGCCCAATCCACGGCACCGCCCTCTATCATCATGAAGAACCCATCTTTATCCTTGCTCAGGTAGTTGAGCGCCCCCTCACTCATGGTGGCCAGGTCGGGCACTGATGCTATCTTCTTCACGCCACTTGGCTGGGAGGAATCCTTGCCCAGCACAGCCTCTTCGCGCCCCTGTTGCAGCGTCCAGCGTACCTTGGGCACACCGATGAGAGGGCCATCGACCTTCAGATTATTGGCCGCCAGCAGTTCGAAATCGCCCTTATCCTCCAGCAGGGTCCAGGTGGCTGACGCACCGGATGCCTTGAGGGTACCGGCTTTGAGTTGCTGCCAAGTCTGTTCGCTCACGGTATCGAAGCGGTTTTGACAGGCATAGCTTGCCGCACACTGGGTGGAGTTGAGCTTGGTGAGGTCTGAGCCATTGCCATCGAAGTCCGGATGACCTGTGCCCATGATGAGATCAACGGCATTATTCAGCAGCATGCTCGAGGCGATGGCCTGCATGTTCTTGCGGGAGAGATCCTGGGTGGAAAACGCCGCCGGCGTGGCATGGGAGAACTGCACCGATGTCACCACACCCGTCGCCTTGCCCGCCTGTTTGGCTAACTGAGTGATGAAGGGCAGCGGCTTGCCGTGGTTGTCATAGTTGATGGCGTTGTTATAGGTCTTCACCCCTGTAGCCATGGCCGAACCTGCGGCGGCCGAATCGGTCACATTGGTACGCAGATACTTATACCCTTCGATCGCCGTGTTGTACTTCTCGGCCCAAGGCGTCCCGATCTTGGGATCCCACGCCTTGACGGCATCATAGCTGCCCACGGCGATATCATCATTGGTCGGGTTGTTGCTGGTATTGAGCGGGTAGGTGGTCATACCTAGGCGCACCGGCATCTGCTTGTAGATCGCCAGCTCGTTGGCCTTGACCCCCTGTTGATAATTGGCGGCCATCTCCCATGAGTTCCAGCTGGTTCCGTCACTGATCATCAGGATGACGTTCTTGACCAGCTTGGGTTGGCTTTGTGGCTCAATCTTGTAGGTAAAAGTATATCGAGCGGCGTTGCCGCTGGCATCATAAGCCAGTGCCTTGATGTAAAGGTCGGTCCCCTTGCTCTGCACATCCTTGGCCAGCAGAGCTTGCCCCTGATAACGCGGCGAACTCTTGCTCGGCAGTGACCCATCCGTGGTGAAATAGAGCACAGGTGCCTTGTCCTGATCATCGGTGACACTCAGGGTGATACTCTGCTCTACCGGATAGCTACCGGCTGGAACACTCGCCGTGACAACAGGCGCGGTGTTATCACCTTTGATCAAATAGGCAAACGTGTGGCGAGCCCCATTTC
>JBOFBS010000181.1:0-5976 GCA_051645725.1 Aeromonadaceae bacterium
GATTGGGTGTTTACCAAGAGTACCCTTGCCCCCCCACTGGCCGAAGCTAAACTGGCCAACCTTATCATCAGTGCCAGCAACAGTGATGTGAACTCTGATAGCACAGATCCTAGTGACACAACCAGCACCCAGACTACCAGCAATAGTGGCTCGTCAGGGGGGGGGAGCCTTGGCGGTGGCGGGCTTTTGATGCTGCTTGGCCTGCTTGGTTATCGCATGCGCAGCAAATAGGGGGAAACGAGCCTAGCGGGTGTGTTAAGGGCTTAGCCCGAGACGACTAAATACCCGTTTCTAATTATGCTACAGCGACGAGGTCGCACACGCTGACACGCCGTGAACCCCTCCCTGGGGGCTCCACCGCGCCATCCCTGGCGCGGAGGGTCAGCTTAGTGCTACCCCGTCCCTATGCTGTGATCTATTTTTCGGCGCAGCTATTTTGGGAAAAAAAAACCGAAACCCATTGGGTTTCGGTTTTTTTACCGGCCACGTTAATCGCGGCTGGGGAAGGTCATCTGGTGGTAGGCCACCATGCGAGTCTTGTGTTTGAGCTTGTAGCCTAACCAGAGCAAGGCAAATAGCGGAATGCCCAGATACGCTGCCAGCATGCCGGACCAGTCTATCTCGCCGGTGGAGAAACTGTGGTAGCCCTGACCCAGAGCAATCACCAGACACAAAGAGAAGGCAAGCAGTGGGCCTATGGGGTAGAGCATGGCCACGTAGGGCAGATCCTCAAGCTTGCCGCCTTGATGCAGGTAGCCACGGCGGAATCGATAGTGACTGACTGCGATACCGAGCCATGCGATGAAACCACTCATGCCAGAGGCACTCATGAGCCAGAGATAGACTTGTTTATCACCTGATAGCGAGGTGAGGAAACAGAGCATGGCAATCAGAGTCGTGGCAAACAGGGCGTTGCGCGGTACACCGTTTTTCGAGAGGCGGCCGAACAGTTTGGGGGCCATACCATTTCGAGCCATGGTATAGAGCATGCGGGTAGAGGCATACATGCCCGAGTTACCCGCAGAGACAATGGCCGAGAGGATGACGGCGTTCATCACGGCGGCCGCAAAGGCAAGCCCGGCACGTTCAAACACCAGCGTGAAGGGGCTGGCACCTACGTCCGTCATGTCATTCTTCAACAGCAAGGGATCGGTGTAGGGGATGAGCACACCTATGATCAGGATGGCAAACACATAGAAAAGCAAAATGCGCCAGAATACCTGGCGAACGGCCCGCGGTATGTTTTTGCCGGGATCGGCTGATTCACCCGCCGCCACGCCTATGAGTTCTGTGCCTTGAAATGAGAAGCCGGCAATCATGGCCACACTGATCACGGCCGGTATACCGCCGACGAAGGGGGCATCGCCTGTGCTCAGATTACTCCACCCCGGGTGCATCTCACCGCTCATGATGTTGAAGACCATCAAGAGCCCAATGACGATGAAGATAAGTACAGTCACCACCTTGATGAGTGAGCACCAGAACTCTGCCTCACCAAAGCCCTTGGCCGAGAAGTAGTTGAGGCTGAAGATGATCACTAAAAACAGGGCACTCCAGAGGTAGCCAGGCGTATCCGGAAACCAGAACTTCATCACTATGGTAGCGGCAGCCAGCTCAACGGCAACCGTGATGGCCCAGTTATACCAGTAGTTCCACCCTTGGGCGAAACCGAAGGCGGGATCGACAAAGTGGGAGCCATAGGTGGCAAAAGAACCCGAAACCGGCATGAAGGCGGCTAACTCGCCCAGGCTGGTCATCAGGAAGTAGACCATGAGACCGATGAGCGCATAGGCAAGCAGGGCACCACCCGGACCAGCCTGGGCGACCGTAGCCCCGGACGCAACGAATAGGCCTGTACCGATGGAGCCACCTATGGCAATCATGGATAGGTGACGAGATTTTAGCGTTCGGCGGAGATCACCGCCCGAGTGGGTTTCTTGAACCGACATGATTAAAACAACTCTCTGCTTTTGGTGTTAAATGCAAACGCCATATAACGGACTTGGTAAAATGGCGATACAAATACGCACATGATGGCAAGTTTGCAAGCTTATTCTGCTATTACCAGTCAATGGGGCAGTGCGGACAGTGAAGAAGAGAGCCCATCATTCGATGAGCTCTCATGGGTGAGTTTGGCTTATTTAGCCAGGGATTCAGGCAACTCTTCGCGGATCTTGGCCAGCAGGGACTTCACCACGCGTGGGTTACCACACACTATGTTACCGCTGCTGTAGAAGTTGTGGCCGCCAACGAAGTCGGTGGCGATAGCGCCAGCTTCACGGGCGATGAGCTCGCCTGCAGCCAGATCCCACGGCTTGAGGCCCAGCTCCCAGTAGCCATCAACGCGGCCTGCGGCCACATAGGCCAAATCCAGGCTGGCCGTACCGGCGCGGCGGATATCGGCGCATTCGGCAAAGATGCCATCAAACATCTTCTTGTAGGCATCCAGGTGGTGGCGATGACGGTGGGGGAAGGCGGTCGCCAACACGCAACCATCCAGATCCCGCGATTGGCCAACGCGGATGCGGTAACCGTTCAACTGGGCGCCACTGCCACGGCTGGCAGAGAAGAGTTCATCACGGATAGGGTCGTAAACCACGCCAACTTCGGTGCGGCCCTTGATGCGCAGGGCGATGGAGACGGCGATATGGGGAATGCCCTTGACGAAGTTGGTGGTGCCATCCAGCGGGTCAATGATCCATTGGTATTCGGAATCTTCCTTACCTTGAATGCCGAACTCTTCGCCGATCACACAATGGTCCGGGTAGGCCTTGAGCAGGGTGCGAACGATCGCTTGTTCTGCCTCACGGTCAACATTGGTCACCAGATCGTTTTTTGCTTTTTCGGCGGTTTGGATGTTGACGTTGTCACCAAAGTTTTTGGCGATAACTTGACCAGCACTACGAGCCGCACGAACGGCAATGTTCAGCATAGGATGCATAAATTGACTCACCAGATGTTAAAGAACGGGGATAGGAAAAGAAGCGGCGGGATTATACCCGCCGCCAGGAAGGGTAGCAAACACCTTTTGTGATCGGACTCATGTTTCCGACCAGGAGTGCTTAAAAGTTGATCACCTTGTCGGCTTCCACCGTCCAACGTGCCAGAAGCGGCATGGTGCCAATCTCAATCCCTTCGATCAGGGGCAGACCGCTGATCCCTCGGCTATCGGTGCAGGTCTTGCACAAGCGCATGGGGACATGCTGAGCCGTGAGGATCTCCAGCATCTGGCGCAGGTTATACCCTTCGGTCGGGGCCTGACCGTTCAGGGCTACGGTAACCGCATCCGAGAGCAGAAACAGGCGCAGATCGACCTCGCACTCCTCCTGCTCCTTGAGGGCGATGGCCAGGCGCAGTGCGTTGTAGAGACTCTCGCTGCCATAGGGGGCACCGGTACAGACGATGAGAATGTTTTGCATGAACTCTTCCTAACATGGATGTGAGCGGGGGGATCAGCCCTGTGTGGCTCACAGCCCCTGATTGATAACGAAGTCATAGAAGTCGGTGAAGCCGCCGATATGTTGTTCGCCCACGAAGATCTGCGGGACGGTACGCACGGGCTTGCCGACTATCTCCAAGAGCTCGGCTATGCTCATGCCACGCTCCTGGATGTCGATGTATTCAAAGGCAAAGCCGCGCTGTTCACACAGAGCAACGGCTTGGTCGCAATAGGGGCAGAGGGGCTTTCCGTAGATGGTGACTTTTTCCATTGCGCTTTCCTATCTGGTTATGACGCGATCAGGACCAACCTAACCGTGCAAAGTAACAAACTTTTCCCACAGCTGGTCGGTAGACTCTACATGATCAGGGTCCCAAATGATGCAGTCAATCGGGCAGACACTGACACAGGTCTGGTGATCATAAAAACCGACACACTCGGTGCAGCGATCGGGATCGATCTCGTAGACCTTGTCACCCATGGTGATGGCCTGATTGGGACACTCAGGCTCACACATGTCGCAGTTAATGCACTTCTCTGTGATAAGCAGGGCCATCTTACGCAGTGACCTGGCTGTGGGGTTGACGAGTGGTTTCACCCTCATCGAAGTTGCGAAGCAAAATGCCATAGTTCACATCAATGTCGCTCGGCACGGGCAGGTAGACCACATGGCCGTTACCCGGTGCTACATCGATCTGCTCGCCCTTGCGGTTCTGCAGCTGTTCCAGCTGGAAGGCGATGTTGCCTTGCGGTGTCATCAGCTCCAGGCTGTTGCCCAGCATAAACTTGTTCTTCACCTCGACCTCGACCAGCCCTTCGCTGTTGCGGCCGGTGATCTCGCCGACAAACTGCTGGCTATCGGAAACCGAGTAACCGTAGTCGTAGTTCTGGTATTCGTTATGGGCATGACGGCGCAGGAAGCCTTCGGTATAGCCGCGGTGCGCCAGATTCTCCAGGGTCTTGAAGAGATCCGGATTGAAGGGACGACCGGCGACCGCATCATCAATGGCCTGACGGTAGATCTGGGCGGTACGGGCGCAATAGTAGAAGGATTTGGTGCGCCCCTCGATTTTCAGGGAATGGACGCCCAGCTTGGTCAGCCGCTCCACATGCTGGATGGCACGCAGATCCTTGGAGTTCATGATATAGGTGCCGTGCTCGTCCTCGAACGCCGTCATAAACTCGCCCGGGCGGTTCTTCTCCTCGATGAGCACCAGTTGATCCGAAGGCTGGCCCAGACCCAGAGTCGGGGCGACTTGCACCGGAATGGGCTCCTGGCGATGGACAATCTGACCTACGTCATCGAGTTTGCCCTCATGCACCTTGTACTCCCAACGGCAGGCGTTGGTGCAGGTGCCCTGGTTGGGGTCGCGCTTGTTCAGATAGCCCGAGAGCAGGCAGCGGCCAGAGTAGGCCATGCACAGGGCGCCGTGGACGAAGACCTCCAGCTCGATAGTCGGGCAGTGTTGGCGGATCTCCTCGATCTCGTCCAGCGACAGCTCGCGGGACAATATCACCCGCTCCAGCCCCTGCTGCTCCCAGAACTTCACCGTGGCCCAGTTCACCGCATTGGCCTGCACTGAGAGGTGCACCGGCATCTGCGGGAAGTGCTCGCGCACCATCATGATCAGCCCAGGGTCGGACATGATGAGCGCATCCGGTCCCATATCGATGACCGGCTTCATATCGCGTACAAAGGTCTTGAGCTTGGAGTTATGGGGCTGGATATTGGCCACCACGTAGAGCTTCTTGCCCAGGGCATGGGCTTCATTGATGCCCAGCTGCAGGTTGTCGTGGTCGAATTCGTTATTGCGCACCCGCAGGCTGTAACGGGGTTGACCGGCATAGACGGCATCGGCGCCATAGGCAAAGGCATAGCGCATGTTCTTCAGCGTTCCCGCCGGAGAAAGCAACTCGGGTCTGAACATAGTGTCTCTCTTTAGGTCTGATTTCAGGTCAGGATGGCCCCACCTGATGGGGCCGGCGGCGAATTGTAGCCCCGCCTCGTGCGGCATACCAGCTTTTTGCCCATGCCATAGCATGAGTCGCTTCCTTGGCCAAAGAGGAGGACGCAAGGGGAGAGCACCGCGAGGGATGAACCCGTCACCCTGAATCTGTCCCCGACTTTGTTACCGTTCACCCTTGTCGAAGGGCTGGTAACATCATATTGACGCGCAGTTCGACAAGCTCACTGCGAACGGGGTGACAAGCTCACTGCGAACGGTATGGCAGGCTCATAGATCGCCACTTTTATACTATTAACCCCGTTCATCCGGAGCTTGTCGACGGGGGACTCATCCAGATTGAAAAAAACCGTATAAAAACAGGATCTTTATCAAGCCAGAGCATGTTAACGACTCCCGCTTGCGCTAGTATAAGGACTCAAATTGCGCAAGGGGCCTGTTGGCACTGATAGTTCGCCCCGACCCGCCCTTGGACTGTGACAGCCGCAAGTCAGGGGTGGTAGCCATGAATAACGCCGAATGAAGGTGCGAACAAGTCCCTGATGTGAGATTGTGATGCTCATACGGGGCCGC
>JBOFBS010000182.1:0-2175 GCA_051645725.1 Aeromonadaceae bacterium
AGATTATGGCTGCCCAGGGTGAGAATACCGCGCTTGCACACCTCCTGAATAAGGTAGCTCTTGAGCAGCCAAGTAGTGTGGTGGGCAGAGTCCGCCACCAGTAAGAAACTCCAGCTGGGGTGGCCTGCCGTACTAAGCCAGCTTGGGGCGTTGAGCGCCTGCAACAGGGCTGTGAGCCCATCGAGCAGCTGTTGGCCGCGCTCGGCTAACCTGGCGGGTACATCCAGGCGCCGCATCTTCTTGATGACGGCATTTGCGGCGGCCAGGGCGATGGCATCTCCACCAAAGGTCCCGGAGAAGAAGATATCCTCCATGCGACGCATATAGTCACGCTTGCCGACTACTGCCGAGATGGGGAAGCCATTGGCCATCCCCTTGCCAAAGGCGGCCAAGTCAGGGGTGACACCAAACAGGGTTTGCGCTCCACCAATATGGTTGCGAAAGCCGGTGATGGTCTCATCGAAGATGAGCAGTGTTCCTTGTTCATCACACAGTTGGCGCAGGCCGGGAAGAAACTCAGGCGTCGGCCAGGTGACATTCATGGGTTCCAGTATCACGGCGGCAAACTCACCTGGGTGCGCTGTGAAGAGCGCCTGCAGTGAGGCCAAGTCGTTGTAATTGAAGCGGTGGGTCAGTTCACGCACACACTCGGGTACACCAAGATGGCGGGTGGTGGAGCCTATGTACCAATCTTGCCAGCCATGGTAACCGCAGACTGCAATACGCTCACGACCGGTAATGGCACGGGAGAGGCGGACACAGGCCGAGGTAGCATCTGTACCATTCTTGCCGAAGCGAACCATCTCGGCGCAGGGAATGAGCTCGATGAGCTGCTCGGCGACTTCAGTTTCCAGACGGTGGGGTAGTGAGAAAATGGAACCCAGGTTGAGCTGCTCGACCACGGCCTGGTTCACATCTGGATCGCAATAGCCCAGGCTGATGGCCAGCAGACCACTGGCAAAGTCGAGATATTCGTTGCCATCGACATCCCACACCTTGGCTCCTTGGCCGCGCTCGATAAACAGGGGGGCGGCACCGTAGGGAAAGCACAGACGACTCTTGGAGAAGGTTTGGGAGCCTAGAGGAATGCTCTGCTCGGCGCGAGCCGAGAGGGCCAGCGAATGCTGATAACGTGGATTCATGAGTTAGCTTCCTTGGCCAGCGACTTAATTAGTCCCTCATTGCGCTGGTGCTGGGTATTGAGGGTGGCAAGCTCAGGCTCCTGCTCCAGCAGGGTCAGGATATCCTGGGTGGTGAAGGCGGGCAGATCCGGATAGAGATGGCTGTAGATCTGCTCAACCAGGGCAAAGTCGGCTGGTTCATCAACTGTCCAGCGCAGATGAGCCAGGCTCGGCGTTCGGCTCAACTGGCCTACCTTGAAATGCTGGGGGTGACGGCGGATAAAGTAGGTCACATGTTCCCGCTCGGCCTGGGTCCAGGCTTTTTCTATCAGCAGCTTGAGGGTCGGAAAGCTGACGACTTCGGCATCCAGACCATCTGGATAGCTGGGCTCCCAGCAGTTGCAGCTGTAGTCATACCCCCCATTCAAGTGAAAGGCGATGAGCTCATCAATCAGCTCGGGGTCTGCCAGCGGGCAGTCACCGGTCAGACGTACTACCTGGGTTGGATGGAAGGGCAGGGCGGCCAGATAGAAGCGCTGCAATACATCCTCCAGTGGGCCGCGAAAGCAGGGAATGTCGAGCCGGGCGCAGAGGGTGGCGATAGCCTCATCTTCCGGTTGGTCACTGGTTGCGACCAGCAATTGGTCCAGCCGCTTCGAACGTTTGAGTCTTTCTATCTGTCGTGCCAGCATGGGCTCACCGAGCAGGGGTTTGAGTACCTTGCCAGGCAGTCGGCTGGAGCTGACTCTGGCTTGCAGAATACCGAGTATCATGATGGGCTCCAAAGTCCAGGATTGATGAGCTGCGGCTCTGAGCTGGCCAGGCCGGCCAGTTCAGAGTCAGGTAGTGAATGCAGGTGTTGATAGCTGGCGGCTATGGCGGCCAGCTCGTGAGCATGACACACGCCCACCACGAAGCGGCTGACTTGGGGCAGGGCCGTGATGAGACTAAGGGCTTTATTCAGTGGTGCCATATGGGGGCGCCAGCTATCCAGTCGCGCCAGGGTTTGGTTGAAGGCCTGAAACTGCTTGGGGCGCTGCTCTGGGGCCATCAG
>JBOFBS010000183.1:0-3563 GCA_051645725.1 Aeromonadaceae bacterium
AGTTGCAGTTGCAGGCTGTCGCCAGGCTGGAGCGGACCGACCCCGGCCGGGGTGCCGGTCAGGATGAGATCCCCAGGCAGCAGGGTGAAGTGCTGGGAGATGTAGGCGGTCAGGTTCAGCATGTCCCAGATCATCTGCCCTGAATCGCCGCTCTGGCGTCGCTCGCCGTTGCTCTCCAGGGTGAAGCGGATGGCCTTCAGGTCAGGAAACTCGGCTATGGGCCAGAAGGGGGAGAGGGGGGCGCTGCCATCAAAGGCCTTGGCCTTCTCCCAGGGGTGGCTCAGCTTCTTGAGTTCAGCCTGCGTATCCCGCAGGGTGAGATCCAGGGCCAGCCCTATGCCCAGCAGGGCCTCGTGTGCCTCGGCTACCGAGGCGCGACGCAGAGGGCGCCCCACCAGCAGTGCCAGCTCGGTTTCATGATGGACGCTGCCCCGACCCGAGGGAATGGAAAAGCCGGGGCTTAAGGAGGTAAGCGCCGTGTTGGGCTTGATGAAGAGCAGGGGTTCATCGGGTACGGCATTGCCCAGTTCGGCGGCGTGAGCCACATAGTTGCGACCGACACAGACGAGCTTGCCGGGTGGGAGCGGGATCGTCTCCCCCGTGTGCCAGGAAAATGAATTCAGCATGTAAACTCCACTCCAGAGGATGTCCCCCATGCTTGCCCAGTGTGGGCCGGAAGGCAAGCAGATGCATAGACAAACTCTGTCTCACTCTCCATGTGGCTGGGGCCACTGAATAACCGATCCTAATGATGCGACATCGACAAGGACGCACGCGCTGACACGCCATGAACCCATCCCTGGCGTGGCGGGGCATGATGGGTTGGCATCGATTCGGAACAGCTCGTTAGCCATATGCCGGGCGGGTTGGGGTCGATCCTGGATCTTCGTTTCTCTTCACGCTCTTTCCTCGGTCGTTAGCCTAATTTTTGCTCTGATTTGGCCTATAGTTGGATCATGGCGGGCTGAATAAGGGAATAGCTGTGAGCTACGCTATCGTTCTGCATGAGGTGATCCTGGCGCTGGCCTCGGCCCTGGACTATGTGGGCATAGATGATGTGAGTCATGGCAAGCGGGTGGCGCGCATGGCCGCGGAGTGTGCTCGGGTGGCCGGGTGGCCGCAGGCGGAGCAAGATCAACTCATACTGCTTGGCCTACTCCATGACTGCGGGGTTTCCAGCACTCAGGTACATCGCCACCTGGTCGAGCAGTGGGAGTGGGAGGGGGCTGATGAGCACGCCCTGCACGGCAGTGAATTGCTGCAACAGACTCGGTTGCTGGCACATTTTGCGGCTCCGGTCCGTTATCACCATACCTATTGGTCCGAGTTGCAGGGGATAGAAGTGGATCCTGCAGTGAAACAACAGGCCAATCTCATCTTTCTGGTTGACCGTGTCGATGCCCTGCGAGCCCAGAGTGGTGGTAGGGATGAGCCTGAGCAGTGGCGTCAGGTCATTACCGATCATGCCGTTAGTCAGTTTGATCCCGCGCTCTGCCAGCTCTTTTTGCGAGCCTCGGACAATGACAGCTTCTGGTTCTCCCTGGAGGAGGTGGCACTCGATGCCTTCTTTGTGGAGTGGTTAAGACACGCTCAGGCTCAAACGGTCGAATACCCTGCCTTGCTGGAACTGGCCTTGATGTTTGCCAGCATAGTCGATGGCAAGAGTAGCTTTACCTATCGCCATTCACTCGGGGTCAAGGCGGTGGCCGAGTTGTTAGCCCATGTGGCCAGACTTGGTCAGGCGGAACAGGAGTGTGTGGTGCTTGCCTCTTTGCTGCATGATCTGGGCAAACTCAGAGTCGATGATGCCATTTTGGAGAAACAGGGGCCGTTTGATGCACATGAGCGCAAGGTAATGAATCATCACAGCTTCGATACCGAGCAGATCCTCAACCGCATCGGTGGGTTTGGCGAGATAGCACATATCGCGGCCATGCATCATGAGACGCTGGATGGTTTGGGTTATCCCAGGCGTGTAAAGGGTGAAGAGATACCCAGAGCGGCCCGTATCATAGCCGTAGCGGATGTCTTCCAGGCTCTGGTGCAGAATCGCCCCTATCGTCAGCCCCTCTCCCTGGCGGCGGCGCGCGAGGTGCTGACCCAGATGGTGGCGCGTGGCAAGCTGGATCCTGAGTTGGTTGGGCTGCTGTTACTGCATGCAGATGAGGCCTATCGTCTGGCTCGGCAGCATGAGCCGGCGTAGTATGAGACTGATAGAAAAAAATAACGGCGGAACACTCCTGGCAGCAGTTGTGCTGCGAGAAGAAATCCATAAGATGTGACCGCCGAGGAACCGGGAGTGGTTCTGAGCTTGGCCTGCCCAGCGGGGCGAATAACTGTGGTTAGATAGAGGGATATATGAAGCGTTATGTTGCGTGCCTGGTCGCCTTGTTTTGGTGTGTTTCTCTTCCTGCGGCTCACGCCTCACCACCCAAAGCCGACTTGGTTGTGGTTAAGAAGTCGCAATATAGTTTGGAGTTGATCAAGGATGGCAAGCCCATCAAGCGTTTCTGGATCGCCTTGGGTCGTAATCCCAAGGGGGCGAAATTGCGCAAGGGGGACATGAAGACCCCGGAAGGACGATATCTGCTCGATTACAAGAAAGATAGCTCAGGCTATTACAAGGCAATTCACATCTCCTATCCGAACCTCAACGATCTGCAACGAGCCAAGGAGTATGGCGTGGAAGACCCGGGCAGCATGGTGATGATACATGGCCAGCCTAATCGCCTGTCAGATGATGAGCCTGCGGTGCAAAACTCTAATTGGACCAATGGTTGCATCGCTCTGCTCAATCATGAGATGGATGAGCTCTGGCAGATGGTTGATCCCGGGACGCCCATCGAGATCCGTCCCTGATTTCTCAGACCATTATTTCTTTGGATGGGGGGCTTGTCTGGCCCCCTTGACTGCTTCATCATGCCTGCCGTTGCTCTTTTCTGGGTATGTCAGGGAGTGTAGGAATGGCGCGCTGGCGAGTCTGGCTGGGGATTGGTGTCAGCCTGGTGCTGTTTGTACTGGCTCTGATGGTTCTGTATCACATCGATCACCAGTATCACTGGCATGATGTGATGGCTGAGGTGGCCCAGGCCTCTACTTCGACGCTGGTTTTGGCCGCTTTTTTTACCCTTTTTAGCTATCTGCTGCTGACTCTGTATGATTACCTGGCGGTACGACAAGTTGGTGCTGACCTTCCCTATGGCAAGGTAGCCCTGACCTCCTTCATTGCCTATACCTTCTCCAATACCCTGGGTTTTGCCCTGCTGACCGGGACCTCGGTGCGTTACCGCTTCTACTCGGCCTTGGGTCTGAGCACGGGGCAGGTGGCGCGGGTGGTCTTCTTCTGCTCCGTAACTTTCTTTCTCGGGCTGTTTTTGGTGGGGGGGCTGGCACTGGGGCCCTTGCTCAAGGATCTGCCCGTTACCCTGGAACTCCCCTCCTGGCTGCGTCCCGCCCTGCACTCCTTGGGATATCTCTCCGCAGGGTTAGCCATCAGTTACCTCTTGCTGCCTCTGGTGAGACAAAAGCCAATTCACTTTCGGGGTTACACCCTGCCTATCCCG
>JBOFBS010000184.1:0-1921 GCA_051645725.1 Aeromonadaceae bacterium
GGCATGACCACCTCACGGTTCATCAACCGCAACTTGAGATCTTCGCCCGAGCCAACCCAGAAGCAGGGTTGCGTTGCCTGGGCAAACTCGCGCCAGCGCCACCCCTCCTCACTCCACCAGCGCCGCTCGCCATACCCGCCGGCCTCTACAAAGCCCAGGAACTCGGCATTACTCACCAGCATGCGGCTGGCCTGAAAGGGCGCCAGCTCAACCTGCTGCTGCCCATATTCGTTGTCCCAGCCATAGGTGGCATCCGTTGCCGACTTCCCCAGGGTGACCAGGCCACCCGCTACAGCCAGCAGCTCATTGCCGGGGACCGACTCGGGCGTGGTTCTGGCCGCCGGGCAGATGGGCCAATTGGGCTCAGGGCGCACCCAGGCCAGCGGCAGTTGCCGGATGAGTACGGAAGAGGTTTCCAGATGAATTCGTTCATGCTCTATCCCCATCAGGATGACCCAGGCCGGGCTCTGCCACGCTATGGGTAGCGTCAGGGGCATCTGCGTAATGAAGGCATCCACCCGCTCCCGCACCCGCTGACGATAGGCACGCAGCTCGGCCACGCTCGGCCAGGCATAATGACTCTCATCCAGATCATCCCAACTCATCTCATCCACACCTATGGCCACCATGGCCTCGATGCGCGAATCCAACCGCTCTGTGATGAGACCGGCAGCCAGCAACTTATTAATAAAGAAGGCGGCCGTATGGCCGAAATAGAAGATGAGCGGATGCCGAAGAGGGATAGCCTTCTTGAACCAGGCATCATCACAGGCCAGACTCTCAAAGAGTGACTCATAGAGCTCAAAGGTCTGGTGGAAATAGCTCCGCAGTGCCTGCCGCTTGGCTTCGACATCATCACCGGACAACCACAGGGTGCGACTAACCGGTGGGAGGGAGGGGTCGAGTGTCACTATCTGGCTCCTTGGAAAGAAAGATGGAAAAGAATAGGCAGTAGCAACTTACCAAGAGGCAAGTTCCTCTGGAGTTGACTATAACGAGTTTAGTAGTGGAAACGAGCATTTCGTTTGTCAGATAAGATCTGCCGACATCAGGAGTTGTCATGCCGCGCTGGTTCTACCTTCTTCTCTGGTGTTGCCTGACTTGGTTTTTGCCAGTCGAGGCATCCCCCCTGCGCGTGGTCGTCAACGATGCCCCTCCCTACCGCATAGTCAAACCCCCTCTCTATCGGGGTTACTACATTGAACTGCTTCTGGCGGCCGCCAAGCTGGCGAACCTGGAGCTGGAGTTTATCGATGTGCCCCTCAAGCGCGCCTTCCAGATGCTGGCGCGGGGTGAGGCAGACCTGATGCTGGGGCCCAACAGAACCCCGGAGCGGGAGCAGTTCCTCTATTTTCTGACCGAGGTGCCCTTTCCCGCCGAAGACAAGGTCTTCATGGTGGCCCATCCGGATCGCATGATCCGCTCACTCTTCGATTTAGAGGGCAAGCGCATCGATGTGCTGGCCGGAGCCGTCTATCATCCGGATATCGATCACGCCAGTCAGCTCAAGAAGCATGAGCTCAAGAGCTATAGCCAGGGACTACAAAGAGTGGCCATAAATCGCAGCGATGTGGTGATCATTCCCGAGGCCCAGGCTGACTGGCTGACCAAAGAGCTGGGGCTCTCGCTCATCAAATCCTCCTTTCGCCTGCGCGGCAACCCCTCTTACATGGCGTGGTCCAAAGCAACCTATGACCCCCAACTGGCCCAGCGCCTGAGTCAGGGGATGCAGCAGGTGCTGGCCAGCGATCAGGGTCGCATCATTCGCACCCGTTACTTCAACTAAACGGCCAACAAACCTGGCTACCACAAAACCTTGCCCCCCAAGCCATCATGCCGCACCAGCCATCCCCACAGGGAAATGGTAAAAAATGCATTTTTGCTGCTTTTTTTAGTAGCATGGAGCCTCCACACAGAGGAG
>JBOFBS010000185.1:0-3829 GCA_051645725.1 Aeromonadaceae bacterium
AACGGTGCTTTTCACAACTTGCTTAACGCGCGGCTTGCGAACCAGCTGGTTAATAGTTGCCATCAAAAAGCTCCTAATAGCTTTACAAACATGTGAAAAATCCTCCCCGCAGACACGGGGACGCGAAATTCTATGCGCAAGCAGTAGGTGAGTCAAGATTTATACAGAATACCAAGCAAACAGCACAGAAATGACACGCCAAACCTGCAGAGTATAGTCCTGTGATGACACTTTGCTGACAAAGGCGCTACCAACGCAGAGGAGAACCCTGCTCGACGACCAGTTGCACAAAGCCGGCCATATCGATCACCTGCCCCATGGCTGGGCGCAAACCACGCGCCAGCAGATCTTCGGCCAAGAGGTACAGCGGCACACCGGCCTCTTGTAACTGGGGCAAAAAAGCGGGGGCACAGGCCGCGACCACCCCATCCTGGGTCAACAGGAGCGCATCGCCCTGCGCAGCGAGCTGCAGGCACAAATCGAGTTTGCGGCTGGAAAAGGGCGAATCACGAACAATGTGTAACATGCTAAGGCTCCTTCAAAATAGCAGGCGGGCTCGAGCCTGAGAGAGTAGTGCGTGCAACTCTGACCGACTGACACTCTGCACCGGAATCGTCAATGCATCGAGCGACAGACCGCGCTCAGCCAGAGAGTCAGCACAGACATAACACTGCTCAATGTCATATAAAGAGAAGAGTTTGAAGGTAGGCGTGTAATCGCGCCCCAGAATGGCGGCAGGCTGTTGCCCGGCCACAAGCTGGTAAACCCCATCTCCGATGAAGAAGACGGCAATCTCATCGCTCAGCGCCGAACAGGCTAGCACAGCATCCAACCCCTCGCGTCCGGCAGCCTGACCATGAGGCAGGGAATGGAATAAAACCGCAATATCACTCATCTGCCACTCCTAAAATTGCACCAGACGGTCTACACCCAGGGCGGCTTCGGCCAATTGCCCCAGCCCGGATAAGACAAAGGGAGGGTGCACATTAAAGGTAGACAAATGGGCTGATGCCGCTTCTGCCTCATCCACCACCCCTCGCCGCAGTGCCGCCGCAACACAAACATCCAGCTCGGCGCCACTCTCCTCAGCCAGTGCCCGCCAGGCGGCGACCAGATCCTGCTCATCACTGGCCGGTGAGGTCAGGGAGTTGGCATTGAGCACCCCTTCTTGATAGAAGAAGACCTTGCGCAGGGTATGCCCCTGGTTCAGCAACGCTCTGGCAAACAGATAGGCTTGACTCGCCGCCTCACTACCATAAGGCGCCCCGCAAACCAGCAGGGCAAAACTCAATGCCATCATCTACCTCACTTGGTCACGTAGGCTATGGCTTCAACTTCAACCAAGACATCCTTGGGTAAACGAGCCACTTCGACGCAGGAACGCGCCGGTGCCGCTTCACCCAGATACTTGGCATAGACAGCGTTAAAAGCAGCGAAGTCCTCCATATTCTTCAGGAAGCAGGTGGTCTTCACGACGCTCTGTGCCGAGGCACCCGCAGCCTCGAGTATGGCCAACAGATTCTTCATCACCTGCTCGGCCTGCACCTCAACGCTGCCGGTGACCAGCTCCATGCTGGCGGGGTCGAGCGGGATCTGCCCCGAGGTGAATACCAGGTCACCCAAACGGGTTGCCTGGACGTAGGGACCGATGGCGGCGGGGGCCTGGTTCGTGTTGATCACCTCTTTTTGCATATTCAGCTCCTTGCACTCTTGGAATAGTCACTGGTTGGCAGTGACGGGTCAGCACAGGAGTGTTCGCTTTCGCGGCTTGCCTGTCAACCGGCAGCCTCGCCCCTCTCTGCGGCGCAATAAAAAAAGGGGCCCCGAAGGGCCCCTTATGGCAGCAATGACAACTCGATTACTCGGCGTCGAAACTACCTGCAGCATTCAGCATGTCCGCCAGGTTCTGCTCAGCCTCGTCAGCTGTCACCATAGGCGCAGGTGCCTGAGCAGCCGCCTTGCGCTTCTTGTGACGCCCTTCGTGGTAAGCAAAGCCAGTACCGGCCGGGATCAGACGACCCACGATCACGTTCTCCTTCAGACCACGCAGATCATCCTTCTTACCAGAGACAGCGGCTTCAGTCAGCACGCGAGTGGTCTCCTGGAAGGAGGCTGCAGAGATGAAGGACTCAGTGTTCAGAGAGGCCTTGGTGATACCCATCAGCACGCGGCGATAGGTAGCCGGGCGCTTGCCTTCGGCTTCCAGCTTGCGGTTGGCAATCTTGGCGCGCGCAACTTCAACCTGCTCCCCTTCGAGGAACTCGGTATCGCCACCGTCAATGATCTCACCCTTACGCAGCATCTGACGAACAATCACTTCGATGTGCTTATCGTTGATCTTAACGCCTTGCAGACGGTAAACGTCCTGCACTTCGTTGACGATGTAGTTGGCCACCGGGCTGATACCGCGCAGGCGCAGAATGTCGTGGGCAGACTCAGGACCGTCGGCCAGCACTTCACCCTGTTGTACCTTTTCGCCTTCGAAGACGTTGAGGTTACGCCACTTGGGGATCATCTCTTCGTAAGCTTCGCCACCATCGGTCGGTGTGATGACCAAACGGCGCTTGCCCTTGGTCTCCTTACCGAAGGAGATGGTACCGGAGATCTCGGCCAGAATAGCCGGTTCCTTCGGTTGACGAGCTTCGAACAGGTCAGCAACACGCGGCAGACCACCGGTAATATCCTTGGTACCGCCAGAGGCTTGCGGAATACGCGCAACCGCGTCACCCACGCTTACCTGGGCACCATCTTCCAACTGGACAATCGCCTGACCAGGCAGGAAGTACTGAGCGGAGACCTCAGTGCCCGGGATCATCACATCCTTACCATTGGCATCAACCAGCTTCACGGTCGGACGCAGCTCTTTACCCTGGGATGAACGCTCGTTAACGTCCAGCACCACGATAGAGGAGAGGCCGGTCAGTTCGTCGGTCTGACGGCTGACAGTGATACCGTCAACCATGTTCTCGAACTTGATGCGACCCGCCACTTCCGTGATGATCGGGTGAGTGTGCGGATCCCAGTTGGCCACGACTTCACCGGCACGCACCGATTGACCATCCTTCACTTCCAGCACGGAGCCGTAAGGCAGCTTGTGGCTTTCCTTGGTACGACCCAGGTCGTCCATGATGGTCAGCTCGGAAGAACGAGAGGTAATAACCAGCTTGCCTGCGCTGTTCAATACGAACTTGGCGTTTTGCAGCTTGATGGTACCGGTGTTCTTCACGGTCGCGCTGCTCTCGGCAGCCGCACGCGATGCCGCCCCCCCGATGTGGAAGGTACGCATGGTGAGCTGGGTACCCGGTTCACCGATGGACTGGGCGGCGATAACACCGACCGCTTCACCGGCGTTGACCAGGTGACCACGGGCCAGATCACGGCCGTAGCAGTGAGCACAGATACCGAAGTCAGTTTCACAGGTGATGGCAGAACGTACCTTCACACGGTCAACCGAGTTGGCTTCCAGCACGTTACACCACTGTTCATCCAGCAGGGTATTGCGGGTTACCAGCACATCGTTGGTGCCAGGCTTGAGTACATCTTCGGCCACGACACGACCCAGCACGCGCTCACGCAGCGGCTCGACCACGTCACCACCCTCGATCAGCGGCATCATCCACAGACCTTCGGTCGTACCGCAATCCGGCTCGGTGATCACCATGTCCTGGGCCACGTCAACCAGACGACGAGTCAGGTAACCTGAGTTCGCAGTCTTCAATGCAGTATCCGCCAGACCCTTACGCGCACCGTGGGTGGAGATAAAGTACTGGAGTACGTTCAGACCTTCACGGAAGTTCGCCACGATCGGCGTTTCGATGATGGAGCCATC
>JBOFBS010000186.1:0-3003 GCA_051645725.1 Aeromonadaceae bacterium
GCCGCGGGAGTGGAGCTGGCCTGCGCCGTGATAGAGGCGGGACGAGTCAGAGCCAAGCCCATCCTGCTCACGGCCCTGGCCGCCATGATAGGCGCTCTCTTTATTCTCGATGATCCCATCTTTAGCGGGTTAGCCATCAGCCTGCTCTTTGGCCTGTTTGCCTCCACCCTGCTGACCCTGCTGGTGATCCCTGTGCTTTATTACCTTTACTTGCAATCAGGGAAGACCGCACACCCCAACCACCAGGCTCAGCCGGCTGACATCCCTCTGGATGAGCGCCCCGCGGGCGACATCTAGGCCTAAATAGCTGTGCCGAAAAATAGATCCCTCAGCATAGGGACGGGGTCGCACTAAGCTGACCCACCGCGCCAGGGATGGCGCGGTGGAGCCCCCTGGGTGGGTTCACGGCGTGTCAGCGTGTGCGACCTCGTCGCTGTAGCATAATTAGGAACGGGTATTTAGCGTCAGACCATAAAGTGTCCCCCCTTGCTCTGCAGAGCATAGTTCGCAGAGCGAGGCCAGGAGGCTGCCCATTGCGCGATCTCTTGGTGGCAGAGACAGCGCTCTCTTACCTGGGTGATCGAGCCCCATAGCCCAACTTATGGCGGGGGATGGCCGATTGCCAAAGTGTCATCCCGCTGTCACTGAGGCGTCATGCCAGCAAGGAGATAATCATGATGCCATCGCAACTGTGATGGCCAGATACCGCACCCTGACCAACCCGCTAAGGATAGCTCCGATGAAACAGCTCAAGCACTGCCTGACCGCAGGCGCCCTGCTCCTTACCCTGCTTGCAGAAAACGCAGCGGCCACAGATCTTGCCTCCTTGCAAAAAGCAGCGCGCGCCGAGGGCGAACTCAACAGCATAGGCATGCCGGATAACTGGGCAAACTGGAAGCAGAGCTGGGCCGATCTTGAACGCCTCTATGGCATCAAGCACTCGGATACCGACATGAGTTCGGCCGAGGAGATAGCAAAATTTGCGGCCGAAAAAGAGAGTGCGACGGCAGACATAGGGGATGTGGGTCACGCCTTTGGCCCCATTGCCCAGCAAAAAGGGGTAACACAACCGTTCAAACCCAGCCATTGGGACGAGATCCCGACATGGGCCAAGGATCCAGAGGGGCACTGGATGCTGGCCTACACAGGCACCATCTCCTTTCTGATCAACAACGAACTGGTAAAAAACCCACCCAGGAGTTGGGCCGATCTGCGCACGGGCACATACAAGGTGACCATTGGCAACGTGGGGGTTGCCTCCCAGGCCAACAACGGCATGTTGGCTGCGGCCATAGCCGGGGGTGGCAATGAGAAAAATCTCGAGCCAGCCTTTTCTCTTTTTGCCGATCTGGCCAAGCAAGGGCGACTGTCGTTAACCGACCCAACCCTGGCCTATATAGAAAAAGGCGAGGTAGAGGTCGCTATTTTGTGGGACTTCAATGCCTTGGGCTACAGAGATCAAATTGATGCCAAACGATTTAGTGTGGTGATCCCATCCGATGGCTCGGTGATCTCCGGCTACAGCACGCTTATCAACAAATACGCCAAGCACCCTAACGCCGCCAAGCTGGCTCGAGAGTACATACTGAGTGATGCCGGGCAGATCAACCTGGCCAAAGGGTATGCCCGTCCCATTCGGGCAAGCGTCAAGCTTCCGGCCGAGGTGCAGGCCAAGCTGATCCCGGCGGCTCAATATGCCTCGGCCAAACCGATCCAGGATTTTGATGCCTGGTCCGCCGCAGCCAAGAGCCTGCCCCGCCTCTGGCAGGAAAAAGTGATGATCTATCAACAGTAACCGGGCGCCTGAGCTTGCCATACTCCTACCTTGCTGGTGGCCCATTACGTGATGGGCTGCCAGTTAGCAAAAAAGTAGGCGGGAGAGACGCTGCAACTCTGGCCCACCATCCCAACGCAACCCCATAGAGTGAAAGACCATTGCCTGATGACACCCTGCTACTCCCCGTAACCACCCCGGGAGTCACCCATCGGACGCCTGGTTCAGAGCAGCCGTACCGCCTGCTCGCCCGGCTAAGGCGAGCCGTTCCTGCGCTCTGGCTGCTCCCCCTGCTGCTCATCCTGGCGATCTTTACCTTTGCCCCCTTGGGCTGGATCCTGCACAGCTCACTGCTCACCGAGCAGGGGTGGTCGCTGAGTCGGTTTCACACTCTCCTCGCCTCTCCCTTCTACCGCCAGGCATTCGGCAACAGCCTCTTCCTCTCCATCGGTTCGTCACTTGCTGGCCTGCTGCTGGCAACGCTCGGGGCGGCCTCTTTGCGGCGGGTGGGCGGTCCTCTGCAAGACGGAGTTGTGGCCATCATCAACATGACCAGCAACATGGCCGGCGTCCCCCTCGCCTTTGCCTTTATCGTCATACTGGGCACCAACGGTGCCATCACGCTACTGCTGCGCCAGGGCTTGGGCATAGAGGGGGTTAATCTCTATTCGATGCCTGGCCTGCTGCTGCTCTACACCTATTTTCAGATCCCCCTGGCCTGGCTGCTCATCTATCCGGCCTTTGATAATCTCGACCATGAGTGGCGCCATGCCGCCGCCCTGCTGGGTGCCTCACGGACCCGCTATCTGTGGCACATAGCCCTGCCTGTGTTGGCACCGGCATTGCTGGGCACCTTTATTCTGCTCTTTGCCAACAGCATGGGGGCCTATGCCAGCGCCTATGCCCTCACCTCGGGAAATTACAATCTGCTGACAGTGCGCATCGCCAGCCTGGTGGCGGGTGATCTGTTTCTGGAGCCGGAAACCGCCGCCGCGCTGTCGGTGTTGCTGATGGGCGTGCTGGTGCTTGTTGCCTGGGCCAACCAACTGCTGCTCAAGAGGCTCACTCATGGCCGCTGACTCCCGTTCGCCTCACCTGAAGCTCACGTCATCCTCATCGCACGCCTGCGGTTTCTGGAGCATGGCGAACTACCACAGGCTGGTGCTCGCTACCTTGATAACCCTACTGCTGCTACCCATTCTGGCCACGCTGATTTACTCACTCTCCAG
>JBOFBS010000187.1:0-2190 GCA_051645725.1 Aeromonadaceae bacterium
ACGCAAGGGCTTAGGTACTCACCTGTGCGCAGTAAACAAAACCTTGATCCAGATAGGGAGGGAGGTGTTTTCACCGGGGTGCGCTGTTGTACCGCTAGAAAATGAAGCGCAGCAGTTAGTGAACGTCCAGCTAATTCGCGGCGATGGAGTAAGGCATTACCTAGTCGGTGGCCAGAAACAGCACGCCTTTCACCGCCTCAATGGTGGGGAACTGGTGGCAGTGGTAGAAGGATATGCAACCGGGTTATCTGTTCACCTAGCTACCGGAGCGACCGTCTATTGCGCGATGGATGGTGGCAACCTGTTAAACGTAGCGAAGATAGCACGACGCCAGCACCCAACCACCGGGATCATCATCGGCGGCGATCACGACTTAGACGAGGCGGGCCAGCGTAACGAGAGTACCCAGCGCCAGATAGAGGGAGCGGCCCTTGCTGTAGGGGCTATGGTTGCCTTACCGCCCGTTCAGGGGGACTGGAACGATTACCATCAAGCCCACGGACTGGCCAAGACACAAGAGGCCATAATGAGCGCCTGCGCTATCCAGCTCGCTAATCGCCCACAAGACCAAGACCCTAGCCAGAGGAAAGAGGGGGCAATTGTCACGCTTCATCAACTTAACCAAAACGAAGAGGCTAAGGAACAGATGTTACCGGCTGGGTTTGAGATCAAGGGGGAGCGCCTCTGTGTGTGGGAGCTGGTGGGGCGGGGAGACAATGCCAGGCAAGAGTTGGTGCCCATATCAAGCCCGGTGCAAGTATTGGCTGAAACCAGCGATGAGCATGGTCGGGGCTATGGCCGCCTGCTGGAGTGGCAAGATAGCGCCGGGCGGACGCGCCAATGGGCTATGCCTGTCCGTTCTTTGGTGCCGCGCAACGGTGAAGAGGTATTTACAGCACTGCTAGATGCGGGCTTGCCGTTTATAGAGCTGGGGCACAAGCGCAAGCTCGCCGAGTACCTGATGGCTTGCCAACCAGAGAGGCGGATCACCTGTGTAGAGCGTACCGGCTGGCATGGTAATGCCTATGTGCTGCCACAAGAGACTATAGGGCTAGATGCCGAGGGAGTGATCCTGCAAACAGCGGGATACGCTGCCAGTGACTTCACCGAGCGTGGCACCTTGGCCGAGTGGCAACAGAAGGTTGCAGCACTGGCCGTAGGTAACTCCCGTCTTTGCTTTGCCCTGTCACTGGCTTTCGCAGCGCCACTGCTCACGTTGGTGGGAATGGAAGGAGGTGGCTTTCATCTCAAGGGGGAGAGCACAGACGGCAAAACGACCATCATGAAAGCCGCCGCCAGCGTTTACGGCAACCCTGACCGTTATAGCCAAACTTGGCGATCAACCGGTAACGCGATTGAGGGGATAGCCAGTCGGCGCAATGATGCCCTGCTCTGTTTGGACGAACTGGGGGAACTGGATGGAAAAGAGGCCGGGCAAGTGGCCTATATGCTGGCAAACGGTCAAGGCAAGGGCCGGAGCAAGCAGGATGGAGAGTTGAGGGAGCGCAAGGCGTGGCGCTTGCTGTTTCTCTCCACTGGTGAATTGAGCCTTGAAGATCATGCTGCCAGTGCTGGCCAACGCACCCAGGCGGGGATGGAAGTGCGTACCATCCAGATCCCGAGCGACACCGGCCACCATGGGGCGTTTGAATGGCTGCATGGCATGGAAGGCGGGCGCATCTTTGCTGATACCCTCAAGGCCAACACAGAGCGCCAACATGGCACAGCCTTTCGTGCGCTGGTGGAAGGGCTGGCCCTCAATCTGGATACACACCGAGAACACTTGGCGAGCGAGATCAAACGTCTTGCCATTGAGCTAACGCCGAAGGGGGCTGGCAACCAAGTAGGACGAGCCATCAACCGGTTCGCGCTGGTGGCCGCAGCCGGTGAATTGGCGACCCGACTTGGCGTAACGAGCTGGCCAAAGGGTGAGGCGATCAGGGCTGTGCGAGTTTGCCTCAAGGCATGGCTGATGGAGCGGGGCCACCTTGGCAACAAGGAAGACTCAGCCACTTTGGAGCAAGTGCGCGGGTTCGTCACTGCCCACCAGTACACCCGCTTTGCAGACTGGTTCGATGCCAATCATCGCCCGGTAAATATGGTGGGCTATCGCAAAGCCGAATCTGACGGGGTGAGCTTCTTTGTGTTGCCGCCCGGCTGGGCAGAGATCACCAAAGGACGAGATCCCAA
>JBOFBS010000188.1:0-3502 GCA_051645725.1 Aeromonadaceae bacterium
ACCTGCTGGGTGGGGGAACGCGCCATCATGCTGGCCCCCAGAGGAGAGCTGTTGGCCCACCCAGAGTCACCCTCGTTGGCCCCTGAAGAAGAGCGTGATGTGCTGTGGCACCATCTGCTCGGTTGGATTGCCGGCCAGCGGCGTCAGCAACCCCTCTCTGGCTTGGTGGTGACCATAGATCTGGCCTGGCTCTCTCACGCCAGTGCGATGGAGCGCAAGAGCCATGCAGCCTTGATGCGTGCTCGTCTGCAGGAGGTAACGGATGCGTTGCATAGCCAGTTACCTCTGTATGTGGTGTTTACCAAGCTGGATCTGTTATCTGGGTTTGAGTGGGTATATGGCCAATTGGATGAGGCCGAGCGGGAGGCCCTGCTGGGGGTGACCTTCACCCCACGTTCCGGACAGGGTAAACAGTGGCTGCCGGATCTGATCCAGTTTTGGGAGCAGTGGCTGGCGCGGCTCAACTCCCTGCTACCCGATCTCTTGCTGCGCCAGAACGATGTGGTCCGGCGTGATGAGATCTTCGCTTTCGTGCGTCAGCTGGTGGGTCTGCAAGAGTATGTAGTGACTCAATTGGAGGAGATGCTGGTAACGGCCCCGGTCGATGCATTGCTGGTTCGAGGCATCTACCTGGGCTCACTATATCAGCACGGGGTGTCGTGTGACGCCTTTTCACTGGAGGCGACGCGGCGTTATGGTTTGCCAGAGCCTGTCTACTCATCCCGCAAAGGGACATCCACTCTCTATTTTCTGCGACATCTCTTCTCCGCCATCATATTCCCCGAGGCTCACCTGGCAGGAGAGAGTCGGCAGCACAGGGAACGTTATCGCCGGCGTCTGGCCATGGGTGGGGCGGCGCTCTGTTTGCTTTCCCTGCCTCTGCTATATGGCTGGCACTACTACTATCATCTCAATGCCACAGCCAGCCAGCAGGTATTGGCCAAGGCACAGGCTTTCACCACCACAAAGGAGGCGAGCGAGCACCAAGCGTTAGGCCTTAGCCTGCTGCCACGTTTGAACCTGATCCGTGAGGCCACGCTGGCATTTGGTGACTACCGGCAGAGGACACCCATGTTGGCGGATTTGGGGCTCTACCAGGGCGGCAAGATAGGCCCAGTGGTCGAAGGCAGTTACTTGCAGCTGTTGCGCTTACGTTTTTTGCCGGCTCTGATGCAAGGGTTGCAGCACGATCTGCAGCTGGCGCCGGCGGGGAGTGAACAGAAGCTGGAGATACTGCGGATCATGCGCATGCTGGACGACGCCTCGGGTCGCAACTCGGCGCAGGTCATGCGTTATATGGCCGAACGCTGGCAACGGGCGTTGCCAGGCCAGGGGTATGAACAGGAGCAGTTGCTGGCGCACCTGACATTTGCACTGGCACATACGGATTGGTTTGGAGCCCGACAGCAACATGATGGCGCTGCCATCACGGCATTTGCACCGTTTGCATCGACCATTGCCGAGGCGCAGCGGGAGTTGGGAGGAATCCCCATCCAGCAACGACTCTACCAGTCGTTGCAGACCCAGAGCGCCGCAAGTTTGCCCCCCGAGCTGAATGTTAAACAGGAGGTTGGGGCGTCTTTTGACGCTGTCTTTGTCCTTTCCGATGAACAGGCGGGGCGGATCCCCCGCTTCTACACTCAGGCTGGAGCTGCCGCGCTGTTTGCTGCACCTCACGGTGACTGGAGTGAGCTGTCAGCGTTGGACTCCTGGGTGCTAGGGCAGTCACGTCATCTCAGTGGGGCAGATCGCCAGGCGTTGGAGTTGCAGATCCACGAGCGTTATGTCATGGACTATGTGAACTACTGGCAGTCGCTTTTGATGAGTCTGGATGTCCAGCCCATGCAGGGTACCGAACAGGCTCTTGAGATGCTATCTACCATTACCGGTGACGAGCAGCCCTTCTTGCGGGTGTTAGCGACCCTGGGGACCAATACCCAGCTCCCGTTTCCTGCTGATGTGGGCGTGGACAATGGGGGGGCGGGCGGTCCGTCTCAGCTATTGAGCAAGGGGATCTCCCAACCTTTTAGTGCCACGAATGGGCTACTGACAGAGCGTGGTACGCAGGGATCCCAGATCCAGGAGATTAACCAGAAACTGCTCGGGTTGCGTAACTATCTGGAGGCCATAGTGCATGCGCCAGAGCCTGGAGCCGCAGCATTGAGGGCAGTGCAACTGCGGGTGGCCAATCGATACGCCGACCCGCTGTTTTCCTTGCAGCAATATGCGCGCAATTTACCAGAACCTCTGGATCGCTGGGTCGGGCAACTGGCAGAGCAAACGGCTGCGCTACTGGTTGAGCAGGCACTCTCCTCACTGGCGCTTGAGTGGCAAAAGCAGGTACTGGAACCATTCAATGAGAACTTGGCCAATCGTTACCCTTTTGAGCCGGATGCTGAAAAGGATGTCCCCCTCTCTGAAATGGAGCGCTTCTTCGCGCCGGGCGGCACTCTGGACAACTTTTATCAGGTCAAGCTCAAACCCATGGTGGATAGCGGCCTGCTTGATGGCGACTACCGCTCCCCCGTGCAGGCCGAGTTGGTCAAACAGATGGCTAGGGCACAGAAGATTCGTCAAATCTTTTTCACAACGCAGGGGACTCTCGAGGTGCAATTTGCGTTGGAGCCGATGGAGCTCACCGCCAATAAGCGACGTAGCGTACTGAACCTGGATGGCCAATTACTGGAGTATGCCCACGGTCGACGCACCAAGGTGCCATTGGTATGGCCCAACACCATGCGCGAAGGGAGCGAGAGCAAGTTGACGTTGGTGCCAGCTGTTGCCAACCGCTCACCACGAAGTGAGGGGTTTGTTGGCCCCTGGGCGCTATTCCGGTTGATGGGTAAGGGGGAACTGACGCCGGTCAATGAGAGCAGTTTCGATGTGCGATTCCCGGTCGATGAGGGAGCCATGAGCTATCGGGTCTACACGGATGGCGCTGAAAACCCCTTTAGTGGCAGCTTGTTCAGCCAATTCAGATTGCCTGAGTTGATCTTGTAACTGGGCGGCTTCTGCCTGAATTGCATGTTCGTTATGTGGTTTTCAGTTATGAGGTTTGGCGAGTCATAGGTGCTCGCCAAATCTCTGTGACGCTTTTTGTGTGGGGCAGCGGTGTTCGCCATCTGGCTGGAGTTGCGTTCCGTGCTGATTCATAAAGACAAACAGAGGGCAAACAGAGGGGACAGCCACCACAGACATAGGGGATAAACAGAGAGACAATAAAAAGGACAGCCACAGATGCACAGGGGAATATTGACAGATTGGGTTAAAAAGGACAGCCACAGATGGCACAAGGGAATATTCACTGCTGAGGTGCATCAGCTGACTAACAGTAGTTAGCTGTATATAAAAACAGAGTCTACTCTTAGAGCAGACGATCTCTGTCGGAGTGAATGATGACTCTACCTCGCAGCCAGTTGATCTGCCCAGCCTCCACACCTTATTACCACTGCATCGGCCGCTGTGTGCGCCGCGCCTTCCTGTGTGGTGAAGATGCCTTGAC
>JBOFBS010000189.1:0-6901 GCA_051645725.1 Aeromonadaceae bacterium
TGCTCCGGTGTGGGCTGCGCGATGAGATCGCCTCATGATGATGAGAGCTATCCAAGGGCTGTGCCAAGAGTTGGCATCCTGCTGCACCATAGGGTCTCCCGAGCCAGGTTGTCGGGCGTGCAGTGAGGGCGGGGCGGTAAGCGCCGAACCCTGCATCAAGAGATGCGACACTTGTTAATGTATTGATTTATATTGATATTAGATGTTGATGTTCGAGAGGTTCGGCATGGTATGGCTGTCATGCGCTCTGGATCTTCGGCGCGCTGCCCCGAGAGGGGGCAATCTGCGGGTAAGAGAGGGGCGGTGCATCATCTCTGTGCAAGCCATTGTTTGCGCACCACTATGGTGCTACTGGTTATCTAGCTAACTAGCTGTGCCGAAAAATAGATCCCTCAGCATAGGGACGGGGTAGCACTAAGCTGACCCTCCGCGCCAGGGAGGGGTTCACGGCGTGTCAGCGTGTGCGACCTCGTCGCTGTAGCATAATTAGGAACGGGTATTAGTGCCCTTTGTGCGAGTGCGAATCTCACCTCTTCCGTCATGACAGGAGGCAAGCTGTGTACCTTATCCTATTTCTATTCATTCTCGGCTTGCTTATGAGCTGCCGAGACGATCATAAGGCTAAGAAGCAACAACAGGCGTGGCGTCATGCAAAACAGAAATCTCAGCGTGACTGACAAGAACGTTTAGCGCAATACGCTGCTGGCCGCTGGTTTGAGAGCCATGATAGTGGGCCCTGATTGCTGGTGGATTAGTAAAAGGGAAGCGGCTGGAGCGGAAATGAATCAGGGGCTGGCGCCCCTGATCTCTGATATCACACGGCTTACAATTGCCAACGGCGGTGTTGAATGGCCCGAAGCGAGAGGTTGCAGCACTCCATTTCTCGATTCATGGTGGGCACATACTCCTGCAACATATGGTCTATACCGAGTACCAATTTCTCTTTGACAGAGACTATCGGTTCCTTCCAGGCATGCTTGCAGGTGTGTTCAGGGATCAGTGATAACCGATACTCTTGCAGCAGAGCATCTGGCCAACGTTCCAGAACCAGAGCATGACAATCCAGATAGGCACACAGCGGCCCACGGACAAACAGGAATTTCACATCAGCCAGATCGCGCTGACTCAGAGCCTGATCGTGGATTTGGCAGGTTTGTTGACGTCCATTCCGTATGTTTTGGAACAGACCCCGTTGCCGACACTCGACAATCCGGTACCAGGGTAACGGGTCAGCTTCGGCATACCCATCCAACTCCCGTTGCAACCACTGCTTCAGGCTGAGTTCGAGGGTGGTTTGGTGCAGCCATTTGAGGCGCTCCACCAGCTCACCGCATTGGATGGTCGAGACAGTACCCATAAGTGCATCCTCCTCTCCTTAATCAAGTATGGTTGCAGCCAGAACAATCTTCGTCATGACCAATTGACGGTGGTCAAAGTTTAGTCGAAAAACGGCCTCCTTGCGTAACACTCCCGGACGTTTTTCGTTTGGCCAGATTGTCGGGCCCCTCGGTTGCTTCTGCTTGGTTACATAGGTTGTGGGTGGTGAGCCGTTCTCCTCATATGCCGTTGGTGTTCATGGGCGCATCGCTCTACAATAGCCGCCCTATGATCCCCTCCCTTGATGAGCAGCCTGTCGGCACTTGCTGGCCTTTGTCACCCACACCCTTGCAGGTGTTACGGGAGGTGTTTGGTTATCAGGAATTTCGCCCTGGGCAGGCGCAGGTTGTGGAGCACCTGATAGCAGGCCGAGATGGCTTGGTGATCATGCCGACAGGGGGCGGCAAGTCACTCTGCTATCAGATCCCCGCATTAGTTAGACCGGGTTTAGCGGTAATAGTTTCACCTCTGATCGCATTAATGAAAGATCAGGTGGATGCTCTGCGAGCCAACGGGGTGGCGGCGGCCTGTATCAACTCCTCCCTACCCCGTGAGGAGCTTTATGCTATCTACAATCAGCTGCGGCAGGGCGAGCTGAAGCTGCTCTATGTGGCTCCCGAACGTCTCTTGCTGCCCGATTTTTTACAGCGACTGGCTGAGTTGCGGCTCTCCCTGTTTGCCATAGACGAGGCGCATTGCATCTCCCAGTGGGGCCATGATTTCCGTCCCGAATATGCGCAACTGGGGTGTTTGAAGCAGCATTTCCCCCACGTACCGCTTATGGCCCTGACCGCCACGGCCGATGACGCCACGCGGCAGGACATTCTGGCGCGGTTGGGGCAGCAGGATCCCTTCATCCATCTGGCCAGTTTTGATCGTCCCAATATCCGTTACAGCCTGCTGGATAAATACCGGCCTAATGAGCAACTGGCCGCCTACATCGACAAGCAGCAGGGACAGTGCGGTATCGTCTACTGTACCAGCCGCAATCGTACCGATGAGGTGGCGCGCTTTTTACGCACGCGCGGTGTGCGAGCCGCCTGTTATCACGCCGGCTTGCCAGCACCAGAGCGAGCCAGTGTGCAGGAGGCGTTCCTGCGTGATGATCTGGAGGTGGTGGTCGCGACCGTGGCGTTTGGCATGGGGATAGACAAACCCAATGTGCGCTTCGTGGTGCACTATGACCTGCCCAAAAATATCGAGGCCTACTATCAGGAGACGGGCCGGGCCGGGCGTGATGGCCTGCCTGCCGAGGCGCTCCTGCTCTATGATCCGGCCGATACGGAGCGCTTGCGCCGTATGCTGGCGGGAGATGAGCCCGATAATAGCTCTGCGCAGCAGAAGGTGGAGCAGTACAAACTCAACCTGATGGCGGCCTTTGCCGAGGCACAGACCTGCCGACGCCAGGTGCTGCTCAACTACTTTGGTGAATACCAGAGTGAGCCCTGTGGTAACTGCGATATCTGCCTGGATCCGCCGCGTACCTATGATGGCAGTGAGGATGCGCGCAAGGCACTCTCCTGTGTCTATCGGGTGGGCCAACGTTTTGGCATAGGGTATGTCATCGAGGTGCTGCGCGGTGCCCAGAGCCAGCGCATCCGCGAGCAGGGGCATGACAAGCTCTCGACTTATGGCATAGGCAAGGAGCAGAGCCATGAACATTGGCTCTCGGTATTCCGCCAGCTGATCCACAAGGGGTTGCTCAGTCAGAACATCACCCGTCACCTGACGCTGCAGCTGACCGAGGCAGCCCGGCCTATCCTCAGAGGGGAGCAGCCGCTGCAACTGGCTGTGCCGCGCTTGCAGATGGTCACGCTGAAGAAGGGGCGGAGTCGGCGCAAGGAGGAGAGCGATGGGGATTACGATGTGGAGTTGTTGCGCGAGTTGAAAAAGCTGCGCAAGCAGATCGCCGAGGAAGAGGAGATCCCGCCCTATATTGTCTTCAACGATGCCACTCTGATCGAGATGGCCCAGGTGCTGCCTCGCGATGCAGGCGAATTGCTGGGGGTCAATGGAGTAGGGCAGCGTAAGTTGGAACGGTTTGGTGAGCGCTTTTTGGAGTGCATCACCAGCTATCGCTGCTTCAACCATCTGTGACCTTGGTGTTTTGCCCGGTGAGGAAACGGGTGCCATGAGAGAGGCTATCTCAGTGCAATAAGGCACTCGGGTCATTAGGCTCTTTTTGAGTCGCGCGTCGCTAATGATTTCGTCTGATATTGTTTTCTTTACATCACTCTTTACCTGCCAATTTGATGTTGCGCACGAAATGGTGCTTATTTTCATGTTGCAGTGACGGCGGCGCCATTTCCTACCATGAGAGTGTTCATATGGGTACTTGTAACTCCCTGATAACGTGGTGAAAACGTGCAAGCATAAACCGCATGCTTACACTCGGAGGCGGGGGTATCCGGGCTCTTATGGCCAGATAAAGATGGTTCTGTTCGGGTAGTGTATGCAGCTCTTGCCTGCTGTGGTTCTCCAGGTAAGAGACTGCACTTTAGTATTGAGCCGGATAAGCGTTTTCAAATGGATTTGAACATGAAATACAAGCAATTAGCCATAGGTGTGACCATGGCTGCCGCCTTGCTGACCTCGGCCTGTGGCGGGGGCTCCTCATCGGGCACAGGCTCAAGCACATCAGCCAATGGCGCCAGCAGTCGCCTCTCTGGCACGGTAGCCAAAGGGGTGGTGCAGAAGGGGTTGATCATCGTTTCCGAATGGGTCGATGGTAAATGGGTTGCGCGGGCTGAGACACATACTGATGACAACGGCAGTTATTCTGTGGAGTTGAGCCGTTATCAGCAGGGGCCGCTGAAGATCTCTGCCCTGGCCCAGGGGGCTACCCGCATGAAGTGCGATGCTGCGCTTTGTGGTTCTGTGCCGTTTGGGGAGCTTGTAGACATATCCGCCTCACCCACTACATTCCAAATGGATACCATCATTCCGACTCTGGTCTCGACTCCGGTGCCGGTGACCCCCTATACCCATATGCTGGCCGCCCACCTCAGCCAGTTGGCCTCGGCTCAGCCTGCCGCGTTGACCAGCAGGGCGATTGTGATCGCGGGTGATGGCCTCTCACAGTTTACCGGGTTTCCTGTCCTGACTACCGCCGCCACAGATGTAACGGATGCCGTGAAATTTGCTGCCGCCGAGCGGGAGCAGCAACTGGCCGGCTTATTGGGGGCGGCTGTCATAAAAATTGCCAACAGCCACGCCTTATCGCTGGCAGAGGTGCTGGAGCAACTGGCGAGCGGTTACCAGAATGGCCAATTCGACGCAGATGATCCGATCACGGTTAACACCCTGCTCGACGCCTGGCGCGAGTTGGCGGCGGATCCCCAGCTGCAGAAAATTGTTTCCGGCTCGGACAAGGATGTGCTCGGTCTGCTGAAAACCCAGTTAAAGCAGATGGAGGATCTGTGTCAGGCAACCAATAGTTGCGCCCCGACCCTGGTGGATAACAGCCAGAAGAGTGACCTGCAAAAGGCCAAAGAGCTGGTCAGCAATAGCCGCAGTTTTATCTACAACCTGATTGAGACCGATACCGATCAACCGCTGAAGAGTTTGGGAAGTGAGCTCAATCAGGCTTTCTTCGATCGCAATGCCGTGGCCATGAGTCAACTGATGGGCACAGTGGTCGGCAAGGTGGTCACGACTCTGGTCAGTGATAAAGCGCTGCAGGATGAAATTGTCGAGATGCGTAAGGGCGATCGCGATAGCGTGGTCCGCACCATAGGGATCCAGGCCGGGGAGTCGACCCTGGGCTCGTTGACCTTGACCGCAACCCAAGAGAAGTATTTCAAGGTGGTGGTGACGGGCTCCCTGCAGGGGGACAAAACAGCAGGGCGTGAGGTCACCATCAACCTGGCGGCGTCCAGTAACTTTGACCTGCTCTCGCTGCTTTTGACTACCGCGGCCAATGAAACCTTCACCCTGGGATTAAGCGGCACGATTGGCGACTCCACCACCCAGCTGACCATCCAGAGTGGCGAGGTGCAGGCGCGGATCAAGGGACCGGTGAGCAGTGATAGCGACAGCTCCCTGCTTGCGTCGCTGAGCCTGCGTGATTTGACGTTGAGTTTGCAAAGTGCCACGGCTGCCTTTTTGGGGCGAGCCAATATCGATCTGGTCGCGGTTGATAAGAGCCAGCTCTCCAGTTACTTCTATGACAATTTGCCGCCGCTCTCATTGACCGACATGGCCATGGGCGGAGAGCTGAGCACGGCAACGGGTAGCACCATCAAGGCGAATTTTGATCTCTCCTTGAATGATGCCGATAAGCTGGATCTGCTGGCTTTCCTCAATGATGAGGAGGTGGTGGATTACAAACGCACGGCTCTGCTCTCCAAAGCGCAGATCCGCGCCTTGCGTGCCAAGAGCATGGCGGTGAATGTGCCCGGTAGCTGGGCCATCAATTATGGTGAGAGCAACCTGAAAGAGAGCAGCGGTGTGGTGGTACACCAGGAGTATGCGGACTCTCTCGATGTGGCACAGGAGTTGAGCATGGTCGAGGAGTATGGTGCCTTCAATTCAGTGTTCGATCTTGTTAGTCACATAAAGGGGGAGTTTGCCTCTTTTCCCGAGATGCGTATCCAAAAGGTGCGTATGCATGTAACTGGCAAGGGGGATGTCCCGGGTAGCAGCACCCTGAGCGGCAAGATCAAGCTGGGACCTTACGAAACGGATAAGCACTTTCTGAAGGCGGAGCTGACCAGTAGTTTTGATGTTAGCGGGGTCGAGGGGCTACCCGAGGCCAAGCTGAGTGCCTGGGTGAAGCGTGACAAGCTGCACGGGGGGAGTCTGAACCTGTTAGCCCGCTGGGCAGGAGATAGTTACAACTTCTACCTGAAGGATCTGGATCTGGTGAAGCGCAAGGGCGCTTTAACTGTCAGCGATCGCTATGGCTGCAAACTGGTGCTCGATAGCATCAACTTTGCAACCGGGAAGGGGAGTGGGGCCATCTATGTCTCCGGGAAGAAGATGGCCGATGTGGAAACGGTCAAACATCTATTGAAGATCAGCTATATCGATGGCTATTTTGAAACCTTGCAGTAAGTGGTGAACCTTTTGAAACAGAATCATTTTCCTCGTGCCCACCAGAGTGGGCGCCTTTGTATTGCGCTGGTGTTGGGGATCTATGGTTCAGCCGCCAGCGCTGAGTGGCGGCCCTATTTTATCTCTGAGGTCTTTGCCCGGAGTGAGCCCATTTCGGTGATGGATGCCATCGATAACTGGAAGGGTGATTACCAGAGCGGTGAGCGCCAATACCTGGTGAGTCGTTTCGAAGCCGGGGTCAAAACTGACCACTGGGGCATGGGATTGCAGCACCGGTGGGATTATGGGTTGAAGTTCACTTCCGATGCCGCCGAGCTTTATGGGGCTATACGTAACGACAAGAGCCTGGATCCTGGCCGCGTTTACGATGTGGATCTGGATGCCAACATCATAGAGAGTTCCGGCTTGCGGTTTAGTCGACATGACCTGCTGCTCCCCACGCTGAAGACGGAGTTTGGTCTGACACTGT
>JBOFBS010000190.1:0-14570 GCA_051645725.1 Aeromonadaceae bacterium
TGACTGGATTTACATGCCGTCAACAGCATGGTCTCTACAATCTGGTCACTTGAGTCAATCAAGTGGTGCGATAGGAGGGACTCGAACCCTCACACCCGAAGGCACTAACACCTGAAGCTAGCGCGTCTACCAATTCCGCCACCATCGCCCGGATTGTTTGTTGGTAACTTTTACATGCGACCAACCGCATGGACAATACCTCATTGAGAAGTTGTGGTGCGATAGGAGGGACTCGAACCCTCACACCCGAAGGCACTAACACCTGAAGCTAGCGCGTCTACCAATTCCGCCACCATCGCACAACTTGTCTCTGTTTTTATCGTTGTCAGCCAACGCCTGGTTTTAATGTTGCCAATCAACATGTTACTTGGTGCGATAGGAGGGACTCGAACCCTCACACCCGAAGGCACTAACACCTGAAGCTAGCGCGTCTACCAATTCCGCCACCATCGCATCTTGCGGGGGGCATTCTAACGGTTCTGCCGGTGGCGTCAACCACCCTGTGCTTAATTATTTCATATGAGCCGGATTTTTGCGCGCTTTGCCCTGGAACCCCTCATCAACGTTGGGGCTGGGTGCCCAGGGCCGCATTGTACATCTCCTCATACTTCTTGACTGAATCGCTCCAGTTGTAGCGGGTATGCATGGCAATCTGCTGTATCCGACGATATTCGTCGGGTTCCTGTAAATAGAAGAGCAGGGCACGACGCAGGGTGGAGAGCAGGGCGATGGGCTCAGGTTCCTGGAAATTGAACCCGGTCGCCTTGCGAGGCTGGTTGTCATAGTCAATGACTGTGTCTTTTAACCCCCCCACGGCCCGAACTATGGGCAGGGTGCCATAGGCCAGGCTATACATCTGATTGAGCCCGCAGGGCTCGAAGAGTGATGGCATGAGGAAGAAGTCACTCCCCGCCTCTATGAGGTGGGCCAGCTCGTTATCGTGGGCGTCCAGATAGGCCAGTCGCTCCGGATTTTGTTTGGCCAAGGCTGTGAGCCGTTCGGCCAGGGAGGGGTCTCCGGTGCCCACTATAATGATCTGGACTTTGTGTACCAGAAACTTGTCCAGTATGGGCAGCAGCAGGTGCAGCCCCTTCTGCTCGGTCAGGCGACAGACCATGCCGAAGATAGGGAGGGAACCGACTTCAAGCCCTGCCCGGCGCTGGAGTGCGTGTTTACAGAGCGTCTTGCCTCTGAGGTTGCTGGCATTGTAGTTGACCGGGATCAGCGGGTCGGTTTCGGGATCCCAATCGGCGTAATCACAGCCGTTGATGATACCGCATACATCGCTGGCCCGCTCCTGGAAGCTCTTGGCCATGCCGTGACCACCCAGATAGGTCATCAACTCCGAGGCGTAACTGGGGCTGACTGCATTGATCTTGTCGGCATAGAGCACACCACACTTGAGAAAGTTGATGTAGGCGTGACCCTGCAATATGGATTCATTATAGGTGTCGGTGATCTCGGGTAGCGCCCAGAGCTGGTTGCGTTCGAATACCCCCTGGAAGGCACCATTGTGAATCGTCAGTATGCTGCGAGTGCTTTTAAAGAAGTCACTATTGGCATAACGGGTCTTGAGCAACATGGGCACCAGTGCGGTATGCCAGTCATTACAGTGCACTATGTCTGGTTTGAATCCAATCTGCTCGGCTATGTGCAGGCTGGCGGCCGAGAAGAAGGCGAAGCGCTCACCGTTGTCCGGGTAGGAGTTGTTGTTCTCCGCATAGAGGCTCTTTCGATCAAAATAGTTGGGGAAGTCAACCAGCATCACAGGCACGTCATCGAGTACCATCTGGCGTACCTGATAGGGAATGTCAGTGTGACCCGGTCGAGTGGTCAGGGTGAAGCCACCCAGGTGTTCTGCCATCTCACGGTTGGTGATGCTGGAATAACAAGGCATCACGATACGGACATCATGACCTCGTCGTTTCAGGGCCAGGGGTAATGCTTTTGCCACATCGGCCAGCCCCCCGGTTTTGACAAAACCTTCGACTTCGGAGGATATAAACAGAATATTCATGGATTAGAAACCAACTCTGGCGCCTTTAGGCACGACGACAATACCTTCATCTGAGACGGTAAAGCGTTCCCTGTCATGTTCCGGATTCTCGCCTATCACGGTGCCTGGTGCAATTTCTACATGCTTGTCGATTATGGTACGAGTGATACGACACCCTTCACCGATTTTTACATCCCCAAGCAGCACCGACTCGCTCAACAGGGTGCCGCTGGCCACATTGCAGCGGAACCCCATGACACTGCGCTCTATGGTCGAGCCCTGAATATAGCAACCGGCCGAGATGAGCGAGTGGGAGATGCTGGCTCTGTGCTCGGGAGTATCGATGAAGGTTGCCGGCGGCAGGGGGGGATAGTAGGTGTGCAGTGGCCATTTCCGGTTATAGAGGGAAAAGGAGGGATTATCTGCAACCAGATCCATGTGCGCCGACCAGTAAGCATCAATTGAACCCACATCGCGCCAGTAGACGCCGGTTTTTTCCCCTTCCACCTTGTTGGCGCTGTAGTCATAGACATAGACGGGGGCGCGTGGGTAGAGATCGGGAATGATATCGCGGCCAAAGTCGTGGCTGGACTCCTCGTTCTCGGCATCGGCAGTCAGTTCGGCAAACAGGGTATGTGTCTCGAAGACGTAGTTCCCCATCGAGGCCAGGGCAAACTCGGGCTCTCCGGGTATCGCCTTGGGATGGGCGGGCTTCTCCTCAAAGCCTATCATCCGTCCCTCGGCGTCCACTTCAATGACACCAAACAGTGAGGCTTCGGCAATCGGGACGCGGATGGCCGCTACCGTCAGCACGGACTTCTTCTCTTTATGGAACTCCACCATCTGGCGGATATCCATCTTATAGATATGGTCACTGCCGAAGATGCAGACATGATCCGGGGCACTCAACTCGACAAAACCCAGGTTCTGATAGATGGCATCGGCTGTGCCGTCATACCAGCGTTTACCCATGCGCATCTGGGCGGGGATCGGGTCGATGAAGCGGCCCGTGATACCGGTCAGGTTCCACCCTTTTTTCATATGCAGGTAGAGCGACTGGGATTTGAACTGGGTCAGCACATAGATACGCAGAAAGTCCGAGTTGACGAAGTTGTTCAATACAAAGTCGATTAGACGGTAACTGCCACCGAAGGGCACGGAGGGCTTGCTTCGGGTAACGGTTAGAGGCTGCAGTCGTGTGCCTTCTCCACCCGCTAATATCATTGCTAGTACACCAGCCATACATTTCCCCAACTGAAAACGATTTCAAATGTTACACAAAAATTACCTCGATGTCCGAGGTAATTTTGGTTGTTTTATGAATAGTACAGTTCCACAGAGGTCTTGTTAAGACAATTCTCAGTCTCGGAATGTGTGATAAAGGCGGAATTTTTGGTCTTCTGCAACCACCTGAAGTTGCTTGAATGCCTGCTGCAGGAAGGGTTGGTACTTCAAGAAGCGATTGGCTACCAGTAATAGGGAGCCGCGAGGGCTCAATTTTCCTGGTGCGGCGAGTATGAGCTGCTCTGTCGGACCGTAGAGGGTCTTGAGCCCGGCATGGAAGGGGGGGTTGGTGACTATGTGCTGCAGTTGGCCTGTGACATCCGACAGCATGTCGGAGGCAAAGACCCGTGCCGTCAGACCGTTTGCCTGCAGGGTGCGGCGGGCCGACTCCAGCGCCAGGGCGTTGATGTCACACATCTCTATCTCTAACTCGGGGTGTTGGGCACACAGGGCCGAGCCTATGACTCCGGCGCCGCACCCTACATCCAGCACTCGACCGTTGAGCGGCGGCAGGTGTTGCAGCAACATGGCTGTCCCTTCATCCAGCCCATCGGCACTGAAGACGCCCGGCAGGGCGACCACGGTCAGTTGTCGTGAGCCCAGATCGACAGAGTAGTGTTGCAGCCACTCAGTTAACTCAAAGGGTGGGGCGGGGTGCTCCAGTCGCCCATGGATCAGTGAGCAGCGACGGGCGCTATCGAGTTTATGGCAGCCAGAGGTGTAAGGTGCCAGCAGCTTTTCCGCTCCATTGATGCCGCCACGGTTTTCACCTGCGATAAAAATGTCGGCGCCAGCCTGCAGATGGGGTAACAAGTTGGCCAGCAGATATTGCGCCTCGGCTTTGGCCTTGGGCATGAAGAGTAGCAGGGCATCAAATTGAGCCTCACCCTGTTGCCACTGATGACCAAAATAGAGTTGGAGTGGGCTTGCCTCTCTGTGCAACTGACGGTAACGGCTGTAATCTGTTGTGAACAGGGCCAATGAGGCCGTCTCCTGGGCCAACATCAGGGGATAGTTATCTTCCAGGTAACCAGCCACCAGTAGCCGTTTGCCTTCGAACTGTACCAGATTACGCTGCAGGAGTTGACTGACTGGACTCAGGGCTTCCGTCATGGTGCTGACCTTTCATCTTGTGCCGGGGGAACGCAGGCGCGGATTATACATCAGATGGCGAGGCTTGACATTTGCCCTGGGATGCAGAAATATGCTGAATCATTGCACACTTATGTAACGGCCCATGACCGACATCCAGCTGAAACGAAAATCTGATAAGCCTCTGAAACGTGAGGTTTTTTTCGTTTTCGCGTAAACGGTCATCCGCCCAAGGCAGATTTATGAACCCCGGTTACGCCTCCCGTAACCGGGGTTTTTTGTTCAGGATTTCGAGTTTTAACAAGGAGTTTGTATGATCCAAGGTTCAATCGTTGCGTTGATCACCCCGTTTCGCGATGGTCGTCTGGATGAGCAGGCGCTCTGCAAGATGGTGGAGTGGCATATTGAGCAGGGTACACACGGTATAGTTCCAGTAGGGACGACTGGTGAGAGCCCGACTCTCTCTCATGATGAGCATTGCCGCGTGATTGAACTGGTGGTGCAACAAGCTGCGGGTCGCGTCCCTGTGATCGCCGGGGCGGGCTCAAATAATCCGATTGAAGCCATTGAATATACTCGTGTCGCTGAGCGCGCCGGGGCTGATGCTACCTTGCATGTTGCCGGGTACTACAACCGCCCGAATCAGGATGGCCTCTACCACCACTTCAAGATGGTGCATGATGAGACCAACATTCCCATCATCCTTTACAACATTCCGCCCCGTGCCATAGTCGACATTCAACCCGCCACCATGGCTCGCCTGGCCGAGTTGCCTCGCATCATTGGCGTCAAGGATGCCACAGGCGATCTCTCCCGCCCCTGGAGTGAGCGTCAGCTCATCAAGAAACCCTTCACCTGGCTCTCGGGTGAAGATGCCACTGCCGTGGCCTATAACGTAGGTGGGGGGACTGGTTGTATCTCCGTGACGGCCAACGTTGCGCCCAAGTTGGTGGCTCAGGTGCAGGAGTTGACCCTGGCTGGCAAGTGGGAAGAGGCGCGGGCGCTGCAGGATCGTCTGATCCCCCTGCATCAGGTGATGTTTGCCGAGCCGAGCCCGGCTGGGGCCAAGTACGCCGTTTCGTTGCTGGGCTTCTGCACCGAGGAGTGTCGCATCCCCGTGATGCCGCTGAGCGAGGGCACCAAGCAACGCATTCGGGCCGTCATGGAGCAGCTGGAGCTGATCTGAGATTAGCGCCAGGAGTGGCAAAGGAAGAGAAGAGGGAGGCAGAAATGCCTCCCTTTTTGCATTCAATATTGCTTCAATAGTGCGGCATTCGGCGCATGGTCAGACGAGAGGTTGTAGATGACGTTAGAGGATTTCAAGGGGCTGATATTCGATCTGGATGGTACTTTGGTGGACTCCATGCCGCTGCATGTGGCCGCCTGGTGCAAGACGGCTCCTGAGTATGGTCTGAGTGTCGATGGCGAGTGGATCTATCAGTATGGTGGGGTGCCTAGCCGCAAGATAGCGGCCATGCTGGGTGAAGCGCAGGGTATCACGCTCGATTGTGACGCCGTGGCCCGACGCAAGACCGCCTATTATGTGGCCATGATAGGCCAGGCGACCCCTTTCCCGGCCATGTTGCATTTGGTTCAGAGCATGAGTGGCAGGGTGCCGATGGCGATCGGCACGGGCTCGTTGCGCAGCAATGCGGAGCTTATTCTTGAACAGAGTGGGCTAGGTGAGTATATCAAGACGGTTGTGGCTGCCGATGATGTGACTGAACACAAGCCTCAGCCCCATACCTTCTTGCTGGCCGCCCAGAGGATAGGCGTGCCGCCGGAGCAGTGCCTGGTGTTTGAAGATACGCAGATAGGTCGCCAGGCGGCCCATGCAGCTGGCATGAAGTGTGTGATGGTGGTGGAGGGTAAGCCTGATTGGCGTTCGTTGGCGTAACCGTGCTTGTTGCGGAGATGACAAATAAAAACGCCTTGGCAGGACCAAGGCGTTTTTATTTAAGAAATCTGTCGCTCAGGAAGAGTGCTCTTCACTGGGTGGGCTATGACGCTCTTCGTATGAGCCTGAACCACCGTGACGCTCCATGGGGGGGCGGGGGCGACGTGGGCGCTGGAAGCCACCCGTGCGGCCACTCAGCATGGCGATGGTGGAAATCTTGGCCTTGTAGATCATTTGCTGATTGCCGTTGGCATCGGTCAGCAGCACGCTGTATTGGTCAAAACCACTGATCACCCCTTCGAGCTTGATACCACTGACCAGGAATATGGCGACCTGACTACGGTTTTTTCTCAACCAGTTAAGGGCAGAGTCCTGGCCATTTCCCAGTGAGAAGGCCTGTTCTAGCGTTGAGAAATTTTGATTTTCCGCCGTCATTTCATTGAGTTCCGCAAGGTGGTGATGGGTTCGATTGTGCTTGATGGTCGAAACATTGTCAAAGTAAACCACCGTTTGGGGTGGTGGCAAAATTGCCTCAGAGTGTGGCTGCGCCACACTCTGAGTAGGTGCATCAATGATCCAGATAGATGTAGTGCATCCAGCTGGTCATGCGCAGTAGTACCTTGCGCATCACGGCCAGGTGACCGAAGTGGTCGGTATAGATAGCAACCTGGGCCGATACCCCATCAGGCAAGTTATAGCTATCGATCGCCGGGTCAAGCAGTTCAATCTCGGCCAGTACGCCATTGCGGTTATCAAAGGTCACTGTCTGCAGAGTGTTGCTGGCCTGATAGGCGCCTTGAGGTACCACAGGTACCACCTGCCTTACTTTGCCTTTAAATATGGTGCCAGGTATACCGGTGAAAGAGACTTCAGCCTCATCCCCTGCCTTGACCCGTTGCAGCGAATTCTGACGGAAGGAGGCGACTATGCTGCGATCCTGCTTGGGAATAAAGAACATGGCAGGACGAAATGGCATGCTGTTGACAAAGCTACCTGGGCGCAGCAATACCTGGGTGGCATACCCATCGGTCAGCGCCTTGATTTCGGTTTGTCCCAGGTTATATTCAGCCTCACGCAGCTGAGCACGCAGGCTGACAACCGAGGCATTCTCGCCATTCACTATTGCATCCAGTTGGCTCTGTATTTGCTGCTGTTGGGCACGAGCTGTGGCCAGGTTGGCCTCTTGGGCCAGGTAGGATTGTTTGGCATTGGTGGCCTCCTGCTCGGTGAAGGGGTTCACCGCCTTGCCGGAGGCTTTTTGATAACGAGCCAGATCCTTCCGAGCCTTGTCCCTTTGTGCCGTGGCCTCATCGACCTGGCTCTCGGCGGCATCCAGTTGCGCCTGCTGTGAGGCAACCTGCTGCTCAGCCTTGACCAGTTCGGCCTTGAGTCGGTCAACTCGAGCCTGATAAACAGTCGGATCAATTTTGAAGAGTATGCTGCCGGCCTTAACGGGTTCATTCGGGGTGACCAATACCTCGGAGACGGTGCCGCTGACTTGAGGAATGATGGGTACCGTGACGACAGCCTTTTGTGCCAGGAAGGTGTAGGGGTGGTTGTAGTTCATGGTCAGGATCAAGCCTGCGACAACAAACACCCCTCCTAGCATGGCCGTTGGAACCGTCCACTTGTTGACCGGGATCTTGAAAACTTTGAAGCAGCCGTAGGCTAGGGCTGCATAGGTCATGATGATTAACAGATCCATGTTTACACTTCTCCCTGGGAGCTATTCTTGGCGGTCTCAGTTGATTGATTCAAGTTGGCGAGTTGCTGTTCCAGTTGCGCAACCCTCAACTCTAATGCAGTGAGGTGGGAATGGTCCGCTTGCTGCTTTTGCTGAGAAAACCCCCAGCCTCGTTCAGGACGGTAGATAGTGGCCCAGATCCACAGGAATGGCCAGATGGCATGTAACGTAAAGAGGCTCACCCAGCCGGCGGCATGGATCGCATCTTGATGGGGGTGGTCGCGCTTGACTGCTATTTCATAGGGAATGTCGTGAATGACTATGATGCCATAGAAACAGACCAACACGACTATGAGTAATACGCCGAGTGCGAAGTAGTCGAGAAACATAGGGTGGCTCCTTGCCAGTTATGAACGAATCAGGAACAGCTAGTGGCTCCATCTTACACCTGGATTCAATGGCAGCCAGATGAAGATGCCAGATTGGACCTTCTCAATCGTGCGTGGCCTAGAACCTGAAGGTCATGCCCAGGTTGACCTGAAGCTGGCCTATCAAATCGCTCTGTATGTGGCCCGCACAGAGGGCAGGGTTGCAGATAAATTGGCTGCTGCCGTTGAAGAAGGTGCCGTAGCCTCGTACTTCTGCCATTAAAGCCAGGTTGTCGCTTAGCTTAGGTTGCACTCCCAGGGCGAGTGACATGGAGGCCTTGGTTTCGGTCTCGTAGGCACTAAACCGACTCAACCCCAATCCCAGACCCACATAGGGGTGTGCCACGTTGTCCGGGTAGACCAGGGCTCCGGTAAAGTGGAGATAGTCGATAGTCAACTGTTCTCCAGGATCGGGAGAGAGCTTGCTTTTTTGGTGACTATAGAGCAGGCCAATTTGGCCAGGATCATTGGTCTCTTTATCTATCATTATGCCCCAGAGTTCACTCTCATCACTTTTCACCTGGGTACCGGCATCATTGTCAAAATGCATCGAAGTACCATAGCCAGCAAACGGGGTTACCCGCCAAGAGAGTTGCTGTGGTCCGGGCGCACTTAGTGCCGTGCTGCTAACGCCAAAAAAAATACAGGCCAATAAGGTAGACTTAACTACATGGTCCATGTGCATCGTCTCTCAGTAGCAAAAATAGTTAGGCTATTTAATGATAATTTTTACTCTCTTGTCATCACAGATTGCATGAATTATTGATGTTGAGAGCATCTTTCATGATGAGTTGTTTGCGGCTAATGAATTTGGGGGAGAGTACCGTGCTTCTATATTTAGCTCATGGTCACAATGGGGTTGGTTTTATCCGTTTGTTCTATAATTAAGGTGTCATCATGTTGCATCTGCACAGATGCAGTAGGATGATTTATTCTTTGGACCATGCTGGCGTTTTTCTTCTGCAGCAATGACAACTATGACGTAAGTGATTATTACATGGATAGTATTTGCAATCGATCTCGCCCTCTTTTCGGCTGGTGGCTTTTTCCTGCTTTCTGCTTGGGGTTTCCTCTGATTGCACATGCCAGGGATTCCTTACTTAAAGAGCAGGTTGATGCTGCCCTCTCTTTGATGACGTTTACCGTGACCCCAGATGTGACCGCCAGTAACTTGTCGATCAACAGCCACTCTTCAGAACCCTCGGAGTTGATGCTAACCCAGATGGGGGGCGGTGCCACTATGAGTGATGAACTGCCCATCTATTTAGAAGGCACTCTGGGGTTTTGCCGGTATGACCCCAAGTATGTGATCAATGAAGGAGATGAGTCTCGCACTGTTCCCGCCAAGTGGAACACCTTCTCCGCATCCGGAGGCGTGGGCTGGGATTTTCCGATTGCTCAGAATTGGGTGGTACGCCCTATGGCTAACCTCTCTTTGGGGACTGTCATCAGTGACTTACGCGCAGCCGATTGGATATTCGATCGTCAGCGTAGTAACGAGGGTGATTTTCTCGATAACGGTCGACTCAACGCCTATGGGCTAGGTGGCTCCCTGATGTTTGACTACGAGCTTTTCTCTACGGAGCAGGATGTGGATGCCGAACTGCGCTACTCCTATATTGCTCTTAACAGTTACGGAAATACGGCCGACATCGTCAGTGGGCAGGCCACAGCAGAGAACATCAATCTCTATCTTAGGCGCAGGGCACCAACGGGATTGATGCTGTTGGATCGTCCGCTTCGTTATGTGATGGAGGGGGCCAGAACAGAATATCTGGGGGATCAGCGTGGGGTTCTTGGATTTAATGCTCTGAATTCATTGGGATTAGGCTTGGAATTGGACAGCAGCAAATACGATATCATTATCAGTCGAACTCGCTTGGTTGGTCGTTATATGTTTGGTGAGAAAACGCGGGGCTATTCACTTGGCTTGGCGGTGAGTTTCTGATTGTTCGCCGGGATCGCAAGCTATGTCATCCGTGCTTGAAATAATGGTATGAGGCTGGTTTGCCATAACCATTATTGACTGCTTTAATTACTAACTTATTTGTTATTTATTCACTCGTTCTTCGCATTATCTTGCGAGCTTCTGCTTTGTTTTCTCTACATAGCCTTTGGTATTACATAGTAGCAAATCAAAGCTATTTATCAGTTTATATAGCTTTTTTTGATTGAAACTCGGCGCTCTGTCGCTTCTGCCAGTTGCAAAAATTTTAAGTCAATATTTGGTGCTTTAACTGCAATTATTTTTGTGATCTCAGCCTCACTTCGGTTTTTTCATTCCTGACCAAATTATCTAACCTCCTAAGCTTCTCCTATCAGCACAGCTATTGGGAGGCGTATAGCCCCCTGCGGGGAGGTATTTGTGATTAGATTTATAATATGCATGGCCCTTTGTTTTTCTTTGGTCGCAACAGCACTGGATAAGGTACTGCTAGCTCAATTCATACTCTGCTCTTTACTGGCCTTTCAACTCTTTCTGCTGACACGTTCCTGGCTCAAGCCGGCATCGGATGAAGGGCGTGACGAGGGAGAGGCGTCAGTGGTTGAGGTGGAGCAACTTGAAAAAATGAGTGCCGAGGCGGAAGCCTTGCAGCGGCAATTACCACCCGTCTTTTTGGGATGGCAGCGACAGCTGTCGGTGGTCTCAGAGTTGGTGACGCACAACATAGAGGCCCTGCTCTCACCCTTTTCCATGTTGATGGGGCGCATTCAGGAAGAAAACCAGACCAGTGCCTCTCTGTTTACAGAGCAGAGTGGTAATCACTCCATAGCTCAAGTCCTGGAGCAGACTCGCCAGCAACTGGAGCAGGTTATCGCCTCGTTTCATGGTGCCACTGTCTACAAGCAAGAGTTGCAGCAGACCATTCATCAGCTTGGCTCTTATATGTCGGAACTCAGGGATATGGCGGCCTCGGTTCAGCACCTTGCTAGCCAGACCAATCTACTGGCCTTGAATGCTGCCATCGAGGCGGCCCGAGCGGGAGAGGCGGGGCGAGGATTTGCCGTGGTGGCCGACGAGGTGAGGAGGTTGTCGGCACAATCTGGAGAGACTGGGCGGGAGATAGATCAGAAGGTCGAATCGGTGACCCAAGCCATACTGGCAACCATTCAGGCTGCAGACAATCTGGCCAAGACAGATGAACAGAGTCTGGCTCTGCTCGATAGCACGACCCAGCAAGTGATTAGCGAGTTGGGTGGGGAGATCGATGGATTGCGAGAGGCAGGTATTCGCCTGCGTGAACTCTCCTTGGACAGCGAAGAAGCGATCAGCCAGATCATGGTCAAACTGCAATTCCAGGATCGTGTCACCCAGATCCTCGAGCACTTGCAGAGTGATTTGCACCAGGTGCAACAGGAGCTGCTGGAGATGGATGCGCCAAGCTTCGATGCCGAGCGCTGGGAGCAAAGCTTCAAAAAACGGTTTACCACGCAGGATGAGTATGAAGGGCGCATGGTACAGCCGACAGCGGCTGAGTCAGTCACCTTTTTCTAGAAGGCGGGATAGCTATGAGTAAAACCATTTTAATCGTGGATGACTCCCTTTCCATCCGGCAACTGGTCAAAGCCGCCCTGACATCCGTGGGTTATCAGGTCATTGAGGCTTGTGATGGTCAAGACGCCCTGCTCAAGCTGGGTGGGCAGCGAGTCAATCTCATCATCAGCGATGTGAACATGCCGAACATGGATGGCATCTCCTTTCTTAAGGCCTTAAAGAGTAAGTCGGAACACAAATTTACCCCAGTGGTGATGCTGACGACCGAGAGCCAGGATGAGAAAAAACGCGAAGGGCAGGCGGCAGGCGCCAGAGCCTGGATGGTCAAACCATTCCAACCCCAGCAGTTACTCGCTGCGGTTGAAAAACTTCTGCTGTGAGGTGGGCATGAGCATTGAATTACAGCGTGTGGCTGAGGGGAGCATAGGACGGCTTTCTGGTGCCCTGACCATCTATGAGGTCTCCGAGGTCCAGAGCCAGCTGCATAACTTTTGTGTGGCTGGTGAGGAGTTGACTCTCGATCTGGCTGGTGTCACCGAGCTGGATTCGGCCGGGCTACAACTGTTAATGGCATTGCGCCAGTTTCTGGGCTCCAGGCTGGTGTTACAGCAGCATTCACAAGCTGTCATCGAGATGCTGGATCTCTATCAGCTGGTTCCCTTCTTTGGCGATGTGATTGTGCTGAGCGATCACTAAGGAGCCATCATGTTTAATCAGGAGCAGTGGAGTCGGTTGTTGGCAGATTTTCTGGAGGAAGCCAGGGAACTGATCCAGCAGGCGGAGGCCGCACTATTAGAGTTAGATGGAGGCGAGGGGGAGGCTGAGCTCCTCAACAGCCTGTTTCGGGCCGTGCATACCCTCAAGGGGTCGGCAGGTCTCTTTGCGCTGGATGATTTCGTGGCTTTCACCCACCAACAGGAGAGCCTCATCATGCGGGTGCGGGATGCCGGTCTCACCCTCTCTCGCGCTCAAATATCGGCTCTGTTGCAGGGGTTGGATCTGCTAAGAGCGGAGGTGACGCATCTGAGTGAGGGCGGTGCTCCGAATCCTTTGCAGAGCCAGCATGCTGAGCAGTTTGCCCATCTGCAGAGTCTGTTGCCTGCGGGGGCTCAGTCGCGGGAACTCTCCGCTGAGACGATTTCGAAAGACACCATAGAACGAGAACCCAGGGCCGAAGGGGTTGCCAGCTGGCATATCTCCCTGCGTTTTGCCCAAGAGTTGTTCCAGATGGGCTTCGATCCAGCCTCGTTTTTGCGTTATCTCGGCAAGCTGGGGGAGATAACCCGCCTGCAGGTGATGCCTAACTCATTGCCAGAGTGGAGCGAATTTCACTCTGAGATGTGTTATCTCGGCCTGGAGCTGGATCTGCGCAGTGCGGCCAGCAAGGAGGAGATAGCCTCGGTTTTTGAGTTTATTCAAGAGCTGGCACAGATCCGCATCCTGCCGCCAGAGAGTCGCACCCAGGACTATCTGCAGCTCATCGCCGATTTGCCCGGTGATAAGGAGCTACTGGGCGAAATACTGGTCCAGAGTGGCCTGCTCACCCAGCGGGAGTTGCAAGAGGGGCTGGAGCTGCAAGCCGATGACCCCGCATCACGCAAGCTGGGCAAGGTGCTGGTGGACGAGGGAATGGTCCCGCCTGCGGTCGTGGAGAAGGCTCTGCAGAAACAGGAGCAGATACGGGAGATGCGGCACGCCGAGAGCGCCTACCTCAAAGTCTCGGCCCATAAACTGGATGAACTCATCAATCTGGTCGGTGAGCTGGTCATCTCGGCTGCCGGGGGGGAGATGCTGGCCAAGCGTCAGGCAGACCGTGAACTGCTCGCCTCGGTCTCGGCCATTAATCGGCATGTGGAGCAGATCCGCGAGTCGGCGTTGCGACTGCGTATGGTGGAGATAGGTGAGACGTTTCTGCGTTTTCAGCGCCTGATCCGGGATGCCAGCCAGGAGCTTGATAAGTCTATTTTGCTCAAGATTGAGGGTGCCGAGACCGAACTGGATAAGTCTGTGGTGGAGCGGATCAGCGAACCTCTGACTCATCTGGTCCGCAATGCGGTCGATCATGGCATCGAGACCAAAGCCGAAAGAGAGGCGCGAGGGAAACCAGCTCAGGGCACGATTCGGCTCAATGCTTACCATGAATCCGGCAGCATAGTGATCGAGGTTCATGATGACGGTAAAGGATTGGATGCCGAGCGAATCCGGCAAAAAGCGATCAATAAGGGGCTTATTGATGAGCATGCTGCGCTGGATGATGCGGCCCTTTATCAACTGATCTTTGAACCCGGTTTCTCGACGGCAGAGAAGGTCAGCAGTCTCTCTGGTCGAGGTGTGGGGATGGATGTGGTTCGGCGTAATGTTGAAGCGTTGCGCGGCACCATAGAGTTACTTTCGACGCCGGGATCGGGGTGCTGCGTTCGTCTGCGTTTGCCCCTGACTCTGGCCATCATAGATGGGTTTCTGGTCAGCGTTGGGGATACCCCCCTGGTCATTCCACTGGATATGGTCACCGAGTGTCTGGAGTCTGAGCAGCAGGGGGGAGTTCAGACCTATGCCTATCGCGAGTTAAGGGGACGTCCACTGCCTCTTATCAATCTGCGTCGCCATTTTGAAATCGAGGGCGAGCGAGCCAAGCGGGAAAACATAGTGGTCGTCAGTCATGGCAAGAATCATCTGGGGCTTGTCGTCGATCA
>JBOFBS010000191.1:0-2293 GCA_051645725.1 Aeromonadaceae bacterium
ATGTTGGCGTTCGGGGTGATGGAGCTCATGCCGCAGTTGACCAGCGCCGGGGTGTTGGGCATGACGCGCACTATCTTGTGATCACCGGAGAGACCCTGCTCCAGAGTGGCGAGGGTGACGCCAGCGGCGATGGAGATGACGATGCAGCCTGGTTTGAGATGAGGCTTGAGCTGGGGCAGCAGGCCGGGAATGATGTTGGGTTTGACGGCAATAAAGAGGATATCGGCGACCGCGGCGGCTTCCTCGGCACTGGAGGTGACCTTGATGGCAAACTGATGTTCCATTTCACGGCACTTGTTGGCGTCGATGTCGTAGACATGGAGGTTGCTGGCAGCGGTGAGCTGGCTGTTGATGATGCCACCTATGATGGCTTTGCCCATATTGCCTGAGCCGATAAATGCAATGTTCTGATCCATGGCGGGTTCCTTTGCTTGATGCTGGGCATCGGTGGCACGAGGCGCGATGCCGGAGAGTCGGGTTGCGTGGTGGGGATGATCCAGTGGAATATGGTGTGAGTCAAACACTCTGCCTCTCTTTATTGCTCACACCGGCGAGGCGAGATGGCCCACAGCGGCAAAGCGAGCTTGCCTGGATGTGGTGAAATAAGCTGCATAGGGGATTATTCAGGTGTCAAATGGCTTTTGATTTTCACCTAGTCGAAAGTGTTTATTTTCGATATTGAATGTTGATATGAGGCTGGATAGAAGTAGTAGACTCTTTTGGCTAGCGCTTTAGTACCAGACAATGTAAGGAGAAAAGAATGGGATTGGAAGTGAGGAAAGTGGCGTTTGAAAACGTCGAGCAAGGGCAGCAGCTGGTGGCGTTGCTAAATGCCTATGCGGAGGACCCTATGGGGGGGGCAGAGCCCTTATCCGCCGAGGTGAAAGCCAATCTGGTGAAGGGGTTGTCTCAGGTACCGGGAGCCCTGGCCTTGCTGGCGTACCTGGATGGTCAGGCGGTGGGCGTGACCACGGCGTTTGCCGGATTCTCCACCTTTGCGGCCAAGCCGTTACTCAATATCCATGACATTGCCGTGTTGCCAGCCTTTCGCGGACAAGGTGTGGCCCAGGCGCTGATGGCGGGTCTGGAGCAGGAGGCGCGGGAGCGGGGTTGTTGCAAGATGACGCTGGAGGTGCTCTCCAACAATCACAGGGCCCAGCAGGCCTATCGACGTTTCGGGTTTGCCGGTTATGCGCTGGATCCGGAGGCCGGGGAGGCGCTCTTCTGGCAGAAGAAATTGTAAGACTGGTTGTAACTTTATGATCTATAAAAACAAAAAGTGAGCCTAGGCTCACTTCCAGTGTCAATGCAAACGGGCTTCGCCCACCCTCTGTCGGGTCAGAGCGGGAGTCAGACTCCCCGATAAAGCAGTTCGCGTCCTTCTCTGTTGGGCACAAAGGCCAGAAGTTCGTTGTTATGGCTGAAGCTCCAGCCTCGATCTTCTAAGCGCATCTGCACCACGTTAGAGACATCCAGGCTTGCTGGCAGGGGTTTGCCCTCCAGCGCTGGAAGGATCAGTTTCTGGCCCTTGTCACTCAGAAGATGGAGCACGGTTTCACCCGTATGTTGCTCAATCTTCAGCAGTTGCCAATCCTGATCATCCAGTGACTCCATGGCATCGGGCAGGTTGCCCATGCTGGTTGTCAGCCTCGCACTACTCTCGTCTGCCTCTGCCAACAGGGGAACACCAGCCAACGCCAGACCGAACATCAGGTACTGCATGGTTGATTTCATGGTCTTCAGACCTCCCTTGTTTGCTTGATAGCGTGGCCACTGTAAGAAATTACGGGTGATCTGTCTGCCCTCATGGTCCCATTGCGTGTTTGCGATCACGAGCTCAGGGGTAAATTGTTAACAGGAAAACGATTTCAATCACGTCACTGATAAACCACATAGTAGCCAGACAGTGTCATCTGCTGCTCAAGCTTAAATGTAATCGGTTACATTTTACTTTGATGCCTAAGAATTAGAATTTTCGTATTTTTATCTTTTTAGTGGTTGTACCAGCAGATCCTCGACGCACCTTCACCGAAGATGCGCTCACCAGCTCGAAAGCGGAAAACGAAAGCGACGAAACTTCGAGCGAAGGTAGAGCGAACCCCATAACAAATCGTCAGTAGTTGGTACAGGTTGACCCTGACCAGTAGATGAGGAAATAACAATGAAGATGAAGTCCCGGGCTTGGTTGTTAGGTAGTGCAGTGGCCATGGCGCTGGCCTCTTCGGCGGCCAATGCCGGTGTCATGGTTCACCTGTTCCAGTGGAAGTACAACGACATTGCCAATGAGTGCGAG
>JBOFBS010000192.1:0-8228 GCA_051645725.1 Aeromonadaceae bacterium
GTCGCTTAAGCGCGATAATTCGAGTCGTTGCGGCTGGAAAAATAGTAATGGAGTCTTTCAGATGCTAAGCAAAAGCCGGAGCAGGGCTCCGGCTTTTGCTGGGTAGAATGCCCGGGTGTAAGCGTCAACTGTCACCACAAGACAAACGAACCCAAACGGTTTACACGACCTCGGCCGCTTTGCCTATGATGGACTCGTCCTCGACTTCCATTATGCCAAACTCCATCAGCCGAGACTCTTCTTTCAATCTATTCAATCTTCGTCAGTGCGGAGCCAGGAGGTGCCGGTACGGGGGCGGGCTCTTGGGCGCGCACAGCCCGGATCACGCCTTTGTCACCAACATAGACGATTGCCTGAGCTGGGAGTTACAGCAGGTAATGCTGCAGGTGCGTGTCGCCCTAATGCAGGGTGAGCGGATAGAGGAGGGGGGTGGAGTTGGCTGGAATAATGTGGCCCAACCTATTATAGGTTCAGATATTTTACGTCACGCATTCGTTGCAAATGATAATTGCTCGCAATACCATTCGAGTGTCAACCTTTCCTGTTGATATCAGCTGAGGAACCGGCGAATGGAACATTGCATAGCGCTCCCTTTATCAAATGTCATGATGACTAGGCTACACGCTGGGCTGCTTCGGTTGCTCACTCATCCCGCCCAGGCTCCGGCGCTTTGTTGTAACCATGTTCAGTGGAGTTATGGCAAGTTTCAGGCACGCGTGGCTGCTATTGCCTGGCAGTTGCAGAGTCGGGGCTTGGTAGAGGGGGAGCGGGTAGGCATCCATTTGCCCCGCAGTGCCGATCTGTTGGCAACAATAGTCGCCTGTCTGCGTCTTGGCTTGCCCTATGTGCCGCTGGATCCCGATTTTCCTGTGGCCAGGTTGCAACAAATAGTGGAAGAGGCGCGTCTCTCCTTGATTGTGCAGGCGGATGGCGACGCTGCCTTGCAAGGCAACAGCTGTCATCTGCTGGGTGGGGAGGGGTATGAGCCGGATTGGCCTGAACCTGCGGAAACAACGGCGGCCTATATCATGTTTACCTCTGGCCCGATGGGAAAACCCAAGGGTGTGGTGATCAGCCGACGGGCCCTGGCTACCTTTCTTATTGCCAGTACCAGCAGGTTGGCCTTGGATGCTAGTTGCCGCTGGTTATCTGTGAGTCCTTCGGCATTCGATAGCTCCATCCTCGAGATGTTGGGGCCGCTCTGGGTGGGGGGCTCGGTGCAACTGCTGGGTCAAGATACCTACAGGGATCCGGTCGCAGTTGCGCGGTTTCTTGACGAGGATTCTCACATCACCCATCTGCAGGCTACACCGACGTTCTGGCGCATGTTGCTGCATAGTGGTTGGCACAGACGCTTGCCCCATCTCTTGTGTGGCGGAGAAGCCCTGGATCCCGTGCTGGCGAGTCGTTTGCGGAACCAATGCAATGTATTGTGGAGCTGTTATGGTTCTACCGAGGCGACTCTCTGGTCCATGATGGCACAGGTTGAAGCGCCTGTGGCCGGGGAAGCGATCTTGCTACAGGGCTCTTTGTGTGGCTATCACCATAAGGTATTCGATGAAAACGGGGCGCCACTGGCAGTGGGGGAGGAAGGAGAACTGTGCATTCTGGGGTCGGCACTGGCCAATGGCTACTGGCAGCAGCCGGATCTGACGGCAGCGAGCTTTATATGCCAGCAGGGCGAGCGTTATTACCGTACGGGTGACCGAGTCCGGCAGGTGAGGAGTGACACTTTTCTCTATCTGGGCCAACGAGAGGATCAGGTCAAGCTGCGCGGTTGTCGTATCGAGCTGGGTGAGATCGAAGTGGTGCTACGCAGTATGCCGGGGGTACAGGAGGCGGCCGTGCTCTTGCAAGGTGAAGGCGAGGTTGCCCAACTGGTTGCCTACGTCCAGTGGGAACTGGACAGTCTGCTCACTCGTCCATCACTGCGCAAGGCGTTGGCCCAGTACCTGCCGGGTTACATGGTACCCGGGAAGGTAGTTCAGGTAACGCAGATGCCCAAAACCGGTAGTGGTAAAATAGATCGCAAGGCGCTGCGCCACTGCCTGGCCGCGGAGGGGGAAGAGCAGGCGTACTCTATGGCTAATTCAGGGCGCCGGTACTAACAATTTTTGCACATCGGCAATGAGCTGCAGTGCGGCGTATGGGCCACCAGTCGAGGTCCAGAGGGAGCCATCTACCGCACCGAAGTGGCCACGGCGGATGGCGCCAAGTTGCCGGAAGGCTGGGGTAGTGCGTGCCTGCTCCAGGGCATCGACGGCATCACCAGTGGCGCTGAGCGTACCTATCAGCAGCCAATCCCCATCCAACCGTTCCAGGGATTCCAGACTCAGGGCCTGGGAGTGGGTATGGCCCGGATCCTGCTGGTGCGCCGGGCGGCGTAAGCCGAGATCTGTGATGACCCGGCTGGCAAAGGAGTCTTTAAACATATAGGCCGGTCCCTTGGGGTTCCAGCGTACTATGCTGATGCTCTTGCCCTGCCAGGGCTGAAGCTGTGCCCGCACTTCGGTGACCCGCTGTTGATAGCGGGCGAAGACGGCATCGGCTTCCTTCTGACGACCAACAATGGTGGCGATCCGCTGCAGCGACTCCTGCCAGGGGGCTCCCCATTTGGCTGTGACCAGAGTGGGTGCAATCTGGTTGAGCAGTGTCAGGAGTTCCGGTTTTGCCGGACCTGTCAGGATCAGATCCGGCGTCAGCGCAGCCAACTGCTCCAAGTTGGGATTATCCAGATCGCCGATGATGGCAATCCCCTGCTGCATGCTGGTGGGCAGGTATCTGGGCAGCGTTGTCTGTCCCCGCCCATTGACGGCACCTATGGGGTGAATACCCAGCGCCAGGACGCTATCCAGATCGATTTCACTCAGCACTATGATGCGTTGTGGGGTGGCGGGCACCTCATGCTCCTGACCATAGGCATCCTTGACATGGCGTGCTGCCGCCTGCAGTGAGGTGGTCAGCAGGCCGTGTAACAGCACAACCAGTAACAGGCTCTTGATAGAACAACAACGCATGGGATCCTCGGCTAGGTAGTGAAAACGCAATGTCATTTAATGGTAACGATTATCATCTGCGATGAATGCCCTGCGGGAGCCTTTCATGGGAATAAGCCACACTCCGTCGTGGCACTATGATAGGCGCGCCATCGCCGGGCGCTTGCAGTATGTCCACCGGGGTGCCATATAGCTGCTCGATCAATGGCGCCTGTATCACCTCATGCACTGGGCCCATGGCTTTGAGTGTGCCTTCGGCAAGGGCCAACAGCTGATCACAGTAGCGTCCGGCAGCGGCCAGATCATGGATCACCATGACCACAGTTTTACCGGTTTGGGTCATACGGTGGATGGCTTCGAGCACATCGGCCTGATGGCCAATATCCAGCGCACTGGTGGGTTCATCCAGCAAAATGAGCGGGCTGTTCTGGGCCAGTATCATGGCGAGCCAGACGCGCTGGGCCTGGCCACCCGAGAGGCTGGCAGCAGGCTGTTGCCAGATGGTATCCAGTTGCATCTGCTCCCTGGCCTCCAGAACCAGACGGTTATCCTCCTCACTCCACTGCTGTAACCAGCTCTGGTGCGGATAGCGACCATAACGCACCAGTTGCTCCACCCGGATCCCGGCTGGGAGGTGGGGGCGTTGTGGCAGATAGGCCAGGGTGCGCGCCAACTCCTTGTGTCCATATTGACCAAGGGGGCGTTGGTGCAATCTGATTTCGCCGCTGGCCGGCGTCAGCTGTCGGGCCAGCAGTTTGAGTAGCGTAGATTTGCCGCTGCCATTGGGACCGACAATGCCAATCAACTGTCCGGCAGGCAGGGAAAAATCCATCTTGGCCAGTATGCTCTTTTCCTGATAAGAAAAATGCAGGTCAGTGACAGTCAGGCTCTTCATGGGCGTACCTTATGGCGATCATGGAGTAAAAGCCCAAGCAGCAAGAGCCCACCGAGTAGGCGAGTCATGATGCCGGTCGGGATCTCGTGGGGGGCGGCCAGCAGTCGTACCAGGGTATCGCTGGCCAGCAGCAACAGGGCACCACAGAGCATGGCGCTCCACAGTGGTAGCCCGGGAGCGCGATCCAGCCAACTGGCCAGTACAGGCGCCGCCATGGCAATAAAGACCACAGGGCCGCCAATGGCGGTGCCAAGGGCGGCGACCAGGATCGCCATGCCGAGGATAAACAGTTGCAGTGGCAGCATGGCCACCCCCAGGCCGCTGGCGGTTTGCGAGTCCAGCGTCAGCATTGCGATGGCCCGGTTGGCGCGTAGCAGCAGGGGCATGAGTAACAAAAGGCAAAGAGAGATGGGCATCAGGCTCTGGGCTGTCTGACCGGAGAAATTTCCCATGGACCAGAGATAGAGCGACGCCACATGGGCCAGCGATTGGCTGGACATGGCAAACTGTCCCAGGGCATTGAACAGCTCCGAGAGGGCGATACCTGTGATCACAAAACGGTATCCCTGCTCACCAGGATGACGGCAGAGACAGTAGAGGCACAGGGCTGCCAGCACGGCACCCAGTGGCGAGGCCCACCAGGGCCAGCTTCCCACTGTCAGATAAAGAGAAAAGAGGATGATCGCCAGGGCGCCGCCCTCATTGACGCCTATCATGTCCGGTGTGGCCAAACGGTTGCGGACCAGCCCCTGCACCAGACACCCAGCCAACCCGAGTGCGGCACCTGCCAGAGCCACGGCAAGCACGCGAGGCAGGCGTATTTTCAGGATCAGCAACTCTTGCAGCGGGGTGCCAGAGCCTGTCAGCGTCGCCAGCAGCTCCCTGGGCGGGATGGCAATGCTGCCCAGTTGCAGGGCGAAGAGCAGAGCGAGCAGCAGCAACAGCCCAAGCAGCAGAAGCACGCCAGCGCGACGTCGGTTAACCAGCAGGGAAAACGGGCCAGTATGGATCAGCCAGTCACCGGGGGGCGGCGGCAATGGGGCTAGAGGTTTATTGCTCATGATGGGCTCCGCTCCCCAGTTGGGTGTTGGTATGCGGATGCCAGATCACTCCAATCAGAATGGGGGCACCCAAGAGGGCCAGCAGGGTACCGACCGGTAGTTCGAAAGGCTGGATCAGCCAGCGGGCCAGAATGTCGGCCGATAACAAGAGCAGGGCGCCACAGAGTGTCGAGAAGAGCAGTTGGCGGGGGATATGGCTCTTGTCCAGCTGCCGTCCCAGATAGGCGGCAAGAAAGCCGAGAAAGCCGATGGGACCGGCCAGCGAAACGGCACTGGCCGTCATCAGGGTGGCCGCTAGCAGCACACCGGTGCGGATCATGGTCGGTCTGAGCCCCAACGCCCTGGCCTGGGCATCGCCCATTTGCAGCAGTGCCAAGGCGCGGGAGAGCAGCAAGGCGAGCACCAGACCGAGGAGCAGTACCGGTAGTAGCAGCCACAGGCTCTCTAGCTCGGCGGCGGCCAGGGAACCCAGATCCCAAAAACGGAATTGATCGAGCACCACCTGATTGGACATCAACAGGAAGCTGGAGAGGCCGCCAAAGATGGCATTGATGGCGACGCCCACCAGGATCAGGCGCAGGGGACCACCGGCACCAAACAGGGATCCCAGGCCCAGCACCAGCAGATTACCCAGCAGAGCCCCCAGACCGGACCAGAGCAAATAACCGTAGGTGGAGGCGATTCCGGCATAGGTGAGTCCGGTGATGAGGCCTAGAACGGCACCCGCGTTGACGCCCAGCAGGCCGGGCTCGGCCAATGGATTACGGGTGGCACTTTGCAACAGGGTTGCCGCCGCGGCAAGCGCGACTCCCACAAACAGGGCGCACAGGGTCCGGGGCAGACGCAGGGTCTCAATGATCATCACCAGCTTGTCGTCAGCGAGCAGGGCATGATCGCCCAGTGCATACCCGAACAGCTCACTGGCGCCATACACACCGGCACCTGTGGCCATGGAGAGCAGGCCCAGCAGGGGTAATAGCAGGACTGTTGTCAGCAGGAAACACGTTTGCGTACGCACCATCTACATCGACTCCGGGAGTGCAGTAACAGGCCGGCAGCAAAGGCCGCCGGCGAGGGTGTTACATCTGGTAGGCAAATCCGGCAAAGGCGGTGCGCCCCTGCAGGATATTATCGGCGTTGGTGGCGACCACATCACGCTTGGTGTTGGTCAGGTTATTGAGGCCGAACTTGAGGGTCAGAGGGGTGATGGGCGCATAGTTGATGCCTGCATCCAGTGTATTGAAGGCATCGCTCTTCTGGTTGGCGTTGGCCGACGCCACATAGAGATATTGGCTGCCGGTATACTGGTAACGGGTATAGAAATCGAGGTTGCTGCGCCATTGCCAGTCAAGGGTCAGGTTGGCGGTATGTTCCGGGGTTTGTAACAGATCCTGACCCGTGGTCTCATCTTTGGCTTTGACCAGGGTGTAGTTGCCGTTCAGGTTTACCGTTTCGGTGATGGCATACCAGGGCATGAATTCGAGACCTCGGATACGGGCCTGATCCACATTGCGGTAAGTCAGTACCGGCGCACCGGGTTTGGTCTTCCAGCTTTCCGTCTGGATCATATCATCGATCTGGTTGTCAAAGGCGGTGAGTCCGGCGCCGAAACTATCCCCTTCATAACTGGTACCGACTTCATAATTCATGGCCGTTTCCGGTTGCAAATCCGGGTTACCCACCACGACACAGCGTCCGCGACATGCCTTGATGCTGTAGCTGGCATCTGATTGGGCTAACGAGGGAGCCTTGAAGGCCTTGCCAAGCCCCCCTTTGATGATCCAGCGATCCGTCAGATTGTACAAGGCGTAACCCCGTGGGCTGAATTCACTGCCATAGGTATCATGATTATCCAGACGACCGGCCAGGGTGAGAGTCAAGGCATCCAGCAGATACTCGTCTTGCAGGTAGAGGGCTTGTTGATCTGATTTGGCGTCGCCGCCGGTCAGATTCATGGAGTGCTCCAGACGGGTTTGTCGCACTTCGGCACCGGTTGTCAGCAGGTGATTGCCCAACTGATGGGTCAACTGACCGTCCAGCGTATGGTTTTGTTGCTGTACCTCGGCAATGGCGCCATTGAGTTGGGAGTTATCCATCAAATCGATGTCTTCGTAAAAATAGCGCAGTTGGGTGTCGGTACCGTCCCAGTGGCCATTATGGGCAAGCCCCAGGGTCATGCGATCCATTTCCTGAATATTGGTCGCAGTGGCACCGTAATTGTTCCAGTGTGCAGTACGATCATCAGAGGTGAAGCTGCTATCGAAAGTGATGGCCTGCTTGTCGTCCAGCAGCCATTTCAGGGTGGAGAGCACGCTGCGCTTATCCTGCTTTTCGCTGGCATCGGCATTCTTGTTATTGGACTGCTCACTCTTCCAGGCATCCTTGTGTTTCTGATCGACAACAATATTAGCCAGCAACTTGTCATCGATCAGGCTGCCACCCAGATAGGCACTACCATCATGCAGATCTCCCCCCTGTCCTGTGGTGGGCTCATTGAAGGTGTATTCCAGGGCACCTTCTGTCGTTTTCTTCGGTTCACGCAATATGACGTTCACCACCCCGCCCATGGCGTCGGCACCATATAGGGAAGAGATGGCCCCCCGGATCACCTCGATCCGCTCTACTGCCGCCATGGGGATGGAAGAGAGATCGAAGTCGTTGCCATAGGAGGAGGTGAGGGCATCGCGAGAGTTGATGCGACGGCCGTTGATCAGCAGCAGCGTGTAGTCGCTGTCCATACCACGCAGTTTGATCTCGCTGCGACCATAGCTGGTGGCCGGATTGATGTTCACCCCGGGAAGGCTGCGGATAGCTTCATTGACGGAGGTATAGGCTTTCTGCTCCAGCTCTTTACGGGTGACGACTGAAACACTCGCCGGCGCTGTGAGTTCGGTATGCTCGGTCCTGCTGGCGGTGATCACCACGCTATCGAGCGTATCTGGCGCTGTTTCGGCTAAAGCGGGAAGCGGGATAAACAAGGCGCACAGCATGGCTTTGGCCAGCTTGTTTAACATCAAGGGGGATGTCTGTTGGTCTAAGGGCTGCATGATAATACTCCGTTAAATTGCCTGTTCCATTTCTTGGTTAATAACCAACAAAATCATATGGTTAGTTTGTTGTCAGGCGCTGGGGTTGCCCCACAATGGCTAAGTGTCATGGCAGCCTGATAAACACGCTCAATGTAAATGGGAATAGTTATCAGTGTCAATTGTCGATTGTTTATTGTATTTCGGCGCATGAAATGGAGAGTAAGTGAGCTTGATAAGATCCTGTGGA
>JBOFBS010000193.1:0-9577 GCA_051645725.1 Aeromonadaceae bacterium
GCCATCAGAATCGCAGGTGATATCCAGTACCACACCGCGCCTTACCGGCGGCCTATCCAGACCACTCAAGGGCATCACAGGGAAGATCTGATCGATACCCCAAGCATCCGGCAGGGATTGGAACAAAGAGAAGTTGACAAAACACTTGTCGGCCAGCTTCTCATTGAGCTCATCCAACATGGCTCTATGTTGCCGATTAACCGGGTTAAGCAGTGTCTTGACCCGCAAACAGAGATTGAGATGCAACTCCTCCGCCCAGGCCCGCTCGGTCAGCGTCAACAGACCCATGGTGTACTGACTATGCACATCCGCCAGATCGGCTACCGAGTCATGGAAAATTTCCAGCAAACCAGGATCATCGTCATTGAGCTCTTGCCAGCTCTCCCACATATTTTGTAGCAGCAGAGGGGCCGTCTCATCCGGTGCATCGAGCTCCCGGCTTTCCACTTGCTCTGTGCCTATCACATTGGAGATCAGTACGGCATGGTGAGCCGTGATGGCCCGACCAGACTCGCTGATTATGGTCGGATGGGGCAAGTCAAACTCACGACAGACATCGCCTATCCCCCACACCACGTTGTTCGCATATTCGCGCAAGCTGTAGTTAGCCGAGCAGTGACTCTGGGAGCGAGAGCCCTCGTAGTCCACCCCCAAACCACCACCGACATCCACCACCTCTATGCCCGCGCCTAACCGGCGCAATTCTGCGTAGAAGCGACCACACTCGCGGATCCCACCCTGGATGTCCCGTATGTTGGCAATTTGGGATCCCAGGTGGAAGTGGACCAGTTGCAGCCACTCCAGCTTACCCAGCTCGCGCAACCGCTCCACCAGACGCAGGATCTGGGCCGCAGAGAGGCCGAACTTGGATTTTTCACCGCCACTGGCTTGCCATTTACCCGCGCTTTGGTGCGCCAAACGAGCTCGGACACCAATCCGCGGCGCCACATTCAAGCGGCTGGCCTCATCAAGCACCAGCTCCAACTCGGATGGCTTTTCCACCACTATGTAGACGTGGTGACCCATCACGCTGCCCAACAGAGCGTGACGGACATATTCCCTATCCTTATAGCCGTTACAGACGATCACAGTCCCCCGCTCATGGCGATGGGAAAGCACGGCTAACAACTCAGGTTTGGAGCCCGCTTCCAGGCCCAGGCGCGGTTTGTCGTCATAGGCTTTGGCGATGGACTCGATCACCTGATTCTGCTGGTTGACCTTGATGGGATAGACACACTGATAGGTTCCCTCATAGCCATAGTTCTCTATGGCCTGCTGGAATGCATTGAACAGGGCATCGACCCGGCTCTTGATGATGTCTGGGAAACGTAGCAATACGGGGGCTGCAAAGCCTCGTTGACGCAGCTCTTCTATGATATCAACCAGGGCTACCCTGTGGTCTGGTTGACTCTTGTTCGGAGCCACTACCACCTGTCCCTTCTCATCCAGATGAAAAAAGCCACCACCCCAATAAGGCAGGTTATAAACCTTGAGAGCGTCCGCTGCGGACCAATTAGTCATGGCTATGCCTCGCAATAAGCGTATCGAGTCGATTATCGTTACTGACCAAATCAAATCCAGCCGATCCAGCCTAAGCCGGCTCGCTGGCGTTGCGAATGATCCACTGCCATCAGGGTGACTGACGAGACAGAACCTGGGACGGTGGATCGGGTGTACCCAAGGATGGCCAATGGCTAACTTGCCCATTGAGCGCTCATCCCCCTGCACTTAACCGAAAGCCAGGCCCCATCCACCATGAACCAGGCCAGGTGGCGCTGAACATCCAGGGGTAAGCCTAACCGGAAGCATCCAAGCAGCAGGCCGTATATAGCCGCAAAATCCGTCTGACACAAAATGAATACCGATTTTCGCGCGGAGTGTACACACAGTTTTTTCGATTTATCAATGGAAATCCTGGCGTTAAAAACTCTGCAAAACCGTGACAGCGCAGCACAAATGCTTATTCATTAAGAATTAGTGAATAAAATCACAAAACTGCCTCAGGTGTGTGATCTGGCGGTTGGGGGAACTGACCAGACGATACACCGTAAGGATGGCTCCCAAAGGCAGAACAATCGGAGTTAAACCTGAGATGGCGCAATAATACCCTAACATCGCCGCGGCATACTGGCAGAAATTTGCTTAGAAATGTCTAATTGATGCAGAACTTACTTCCCCGTTTTTTTCGCTATCTCTCGATCAACACCCAGGCGGATGAACGCCACACCTGTTGTCCCTCCACGCCCGGGCAAACGCAGCTGGCAGAGCTGCTGGCCCATGAGCTGAGGGAGCTTGGTCTTGATGAGGTGGTGCTGGATGATAACGGCTATCTGACTGCACGCTTACCAGCTAATACCCCAGCGCCAATCCCCCCCATTGGCTTTATCGCTCATATGGACACAGCCCCGGATTTCACTGGCCATCAGGTTCAACCACAGTTGGTAGAGTGCTATCAGGGTGGAGATATCGCCTTGGGCAAGGGCCAGGAGGTGCTAAGCCCCCGAGAGTTTCCCTCTCTGCGCCAATATGTGGGACAGGATCTGATCACCACAGATGGCACGACACTGCTTGGTGCCGATGACAAGGCTGGAATTGCCGCCATCATCACGGCCATGGAGTATTTACTGGCCCACCCGGAGATACTCCATGGTGACATTCATATCGGCTTTACCCCAGATGAAGAGATAGGCCGCGGAGCCGATCTCTTCCCTCTGGAACGTTTTCCTGCGCAGTGGGCCTACACAGTGGATGGCGGCGAACTCGGTGAGCTGGAGTATGAGAACTTCAATGCAGCCACCGCCGTAGTGCATGTGCGGGGCAACAGTGTCCATCCTGGTACGGCCAAGGGCATCATGGTTAACAGCCAAACCCTCGCCGCTCAATTTCATAGCCAGATGCCAGCCGCCGAAACGCCGGAAACAACCGAAGGGTATGAGGGCTTCTATCACCTGATAGGCACTCAGGGCTCAGTTGAAGAGAGTCAGCTCACCTATATCATTCGTGACTTTTCCAGTGAGGGCTTGGCCGCTCGCCAGCGCTTTTTACTGGACAGGGTCAGTGAGTGGAACCAACAACTGGATCAGCCTCGTTTTAGCATCGCCATCAAGGAGAGCTATCGCAACATGCGTGAACAGATACTCCCCTACCCCCATATCATAGCGATTGCCAAGCAGGCCATGCAGGAGGTTGGGATCACCGCAAAAATCAAACCCATTCGGGGAGGAACGGATGGTTCTCGGCTCTCCTTCATGGGCCTGCCCTGCCCGAATCTCTTTACCGGCGGCCACAATTTCCATGGCAAACATGAATATCTACCCGTTCCTTCGCTACAAAAGTCTGTTGCTACCCTGGTGGCCATCGCCCGTCTCACCGTCACACACTCGTCACGCAACTGACAAGCCGCTGTCACTCTGAACACTCAAGCTGATCTCCAGGTTCTCTGGAGATCAAGCATATGTTCAGTGTCGAAGCCCTGCTCAGTGAATATTTGCCGCAGCAACCCCAGTTTGGTTGGCTCAAGGCGTTGCTGCGTCGCCTCTTGTATGAACATGACTTTCAGCAGTTTGCGGATCAATACCCCCACCTCAATGGGCTGGATTTCGTTGAGCAGGTGCTGGACTATTTTTCTTTCGCCTGCGATGTGGCCGATACCGAACTGGAAAACATTCCCAGCCGTGGCCCTGTGATCCTGGTTGCCAACCATCCCATTGGCACCCTGGATGGCATGGCTCTGCTAAGAGTCATCGCCAAGGTTCGACCCGATGTCAAAATCGTCGCCAACCAGCTATTGAGTGCCGTTCAACCTCTCCACTCTTTGCTGATCCCGGTCGACAACCTGGGAGCCAGAACCTCTCGCCAGCAGATTGAGAGCATGCGCGCTCACCTGGATGGGGGGGGAGCCATGATCATCTTTCCGGCGGGAGAAGTCTCACGCCTGCGACCCAGTGGTGTGCGCGATGGTCGCTGGAGCAGCGGCTTCCTGCGCCTGGCCGCCCGCTGCCGTGCACCTATCGTGCCCCTTTACATTCGCGGTCGTAACTCACCACTCTTCTACCTCACCTCCATGCTCTACAAACCCCTGGCCACCCTGTTGCTCATTCGCGAGATGTTTGCCCATCGCAGTGGCCGGATCCGCCTGCGCATTGGTGCCCGTATCCCCTATCTCTCCTGGGCAGAGCGCAAGATCCCCATAGAGCAACTCGCCAACCAGTTCCGCCAGCATGTCTACCGCCTGGCACGCGGCAAGCCGGGGTTATTCAAATCCGAGGCACCTATTGCCCTGCCGGAAGAGCGCGCCATGCTCAAACGTGCCATGGAGGAGTGTGAGTTGCTGGGGCATACCCCGGATGGCAAAGCCATCCATCTCTATCAGCGTTTGGGTCAGAGCCATACCCCCATTTTGCGCGAGCTGGGACGCCTGCGGGAGATAGCGTTCCGGGCTGTGGGTGAAGGGTCTGGGTTACGTCGCGATCTGGATAAATTTGACGATGATTATTTTCACCTGCTGCTATGGGATCCGAAAGAACTTGAGATAGTCGGAGCCTACCGCTTCATTCCTACCCGCCAGCAGTTAGAGACAAAGGGCAAGGCGGGCCTCTATACCCACACACTGTTTGACTTTGATAGTCGGATGGATGAGGTGTTAAACCAGGGCATTGAGCTTGGCCGCAGCTTTATCCAACCGGCCTATTGGGGGCGCCGAAGCCTGGACTATCTTTGGCAGGGGATTGGCGCATTTTTGGCAAAACACCCGGAGTACCGCTATCTGTTTGGTCCCGTCTCCATCTCGGCTGGATTACCACTACCGGCACGCGACCTGCTCATCGCCTTCTATCGCCTCTACTTTCCTGCCAGCAATGCCATGGCCCACTCCCGTCGTCCCTACCCCGCCTCGTTGCCCGATGTGCTGCAACAATTTAGTGGCAACGATTATCAGGCCGACCTAACCCGGCTCAAGGCGTTACTCGACAATTTAGGCTGTGCCATCCCGACCCTGTACAAGCAATACTCCGAGCTTTGCACCGAGGGGGGGGTACAATTTCTGGATTTTGGCACCGACCCAACGTTTGGCGACTGTATCGATGGGCTGGTACTGGTCGATCTCTCCCAACTCAAGCCACAAAAATACCAACGCTATATTGCAATCCACGCTCCACAGCCCGTTGCGGCCTAGCGGCAGAGGCAAAGAGATGAAAAGGGGCCTAATGGGCCCCTTTCTCTTTATCATATGACGATGACCGTGTTGGCTTCGTATGGTTATGTCCGCTGCAGAAACTCCTGCCGTGTCGCCGGGTTGCTTTTGAATACACCACCTAACGCCGTCGTGGTGGTGAGACTGGAAGCATCCATTACGCCGCGCGCCTTGACGCAATAGTGAGTGGCTGTGATGGTTACTGCAACATCATCTGTGGTGAGCAACGCCTGCAAGGCGACCAGGATCTGCTGAGTCAATCGCTCCTGAACCTGAGGCCGCTTGGCAAAAAACTGCACTATGCGGTTGATCTTGGACAGGCCGATCACCTTCTGTCTGGGCACATAGGCTATGGTCGCCAGGCCATCTATGGTGACGAAATGGTGTTCACAGGTACTGGTCATGATGATGTCGCTGACCTTCACCATCTCATCGACCCCCATCTTATTTTCGATGACGGTGATCTTTGGAAACTGGGCATAATCGAGCCCGGAAAAAATTTCGTCCACATACATCTTGGCAATGCGATGCGGTGTCTCAGCCAGGCTGTCATCGCTCATATCCAGCCCCAGCACACCCATGATCTCGCTCATGTGCTGCTCAATTCGCGCTTTCTTCTCAGCAGCAGAGAATCCATTGTCCAAGCGCGGGGTTTCAAGCCCCCTAGCCTCCAGGGCGCTACGAACCAAGATGGCTTCTTTACTCAAGCTAGACATTTTTTACCCTCTCTCACCATCCAGGACGCCGAATCATACCATCTTTCTGACTCAAGAAATAAATCTGCTCAGCAGAGAAGTGGTGGGAACGTCGGAAACCGCTAGGCACACGACTCATTTTGCATTTTGCAAAGTAACCGCTTGCATAATGCGAATTATATTTTGCAAAACGCATATATCATTCTCATCTGGAGAACCATTTTCCGCCCCAACTCCCTGCCATTATTGGATTTAGCCTGTTTTTGAAAAGTTGGCACGCTATTTTCATATATAATTATGTAAACCAGTTTTATCCCGTGCTCTCTTCAGCGACAGCTGAAGTTTGGTCAACCTCGAGTTGACCATTTTTTTTGCCTGAAATAGGCCAACAGCTCCTGTTGCAACACCTTGGCCGTAACAGGTTTACTCACTACCCCCTGCATCCCGGCGGCCATGCAGGCCCGCTGCTCCTCCTCACCCGCATTGGCCGTCAATGCCAAGATGGGTAGCCCTGGCCACTGTTTTTTGAGTCGTCGACTCGCCTCCAGACCATCCATCACCGGCATGCGCAAATCCATCAAGACCAAGTCTGGAAGCTCATTGGCCACGGTTTCTAGCGCTTGTTCGCCATTACTGGCGAGCGTCACACTAAGGCCCTGCTTCTCCAGCATCATCTTGATCACCTGCTGATTAACCGGGCTATCTTCTACCAGCAGAACCTTTGCTCCCGTTAATGACACCGATCTCTCTATCGCGCCTGGCAACCGGCCAGGACTCTGCCCCAACTGACAGGGGATGCGAAACCAGAAACGACTGCCTTTTCCCACTTCACTCTCGACCCCTATCTCCCCTCCCATCAGCTCGACCAGGCGCCGGCTAATAGCAAGTCCCAGGCCCGTACCACCGAAGCGGCGAGTCATGGAGGGATCAATCTGTCGAAATGGCACAAATAGTTCACTACATAACTCGGCGGGAATACCAATACCGGTATCAATCACCTCAAATAGTATCTCACCATCTTCATGGCTAATGCGTAGACAAACTCGCCCCGCATCCGTGAACTTGATGGCATTGCCCAGCAGGTTGAACAGTATCTGGGTCAGACGTAGCGGATCGCCCACCAGGCGCACGGGCAAATTCGCAGCCAGATCTGCATAGATGGGTATCTGTTTGCTCCGAGCCCGCTCCTCCATCTGGGTGATGACTGAGTTGATCACAAACAGAAATTCAAATGGGATATTCTCCAGACGCATCTCTTGTGAATCGATGCGGGAGATATCCAGCACATCATGCAACAGCGCCTGCAGCAAGGCCGCAGAGTGGCTGACATGCTGGATGAGTCCTCGCTGTTCATGATTGAGCGAGCTCTGCTCTAACAACTCCAGCATGCCCAGTATTGCCTGCATTGGCGTCTGGATCTCATGGGTCATGACCGCCAAGAACTCCGACTTGGCACGGTTAGCCGCATCGGCCTGCTCTTTGGCATGCTGGAGTTCCCGGTTATGCATGACCTGCTGGGTAATATCCTTGACCGTGCCTCGATAGCCCTGAAACTGCCCCTGCTCATCAAAGTTGGGATCGGCATTGATGGCTAACCAGCGGCTGGCCCCATCAAAAAACACCTCAAAACGAAAATCCCGGATCACCTGGCGGGAGGCCAGACACGCCTCATATGCTTGCCACTTGCCGCTATCTGCTCGCTCGGCTGGCGTGATGTAGTCGGTAAACCGCTGCCCAGCGACCCGGCTCATCAGTTCAGACTTGAAGGTGTCCCCCTCCAGTTCAGCGGAAAACTGGATAAACCTGTGATCCCTGTCCGTGAGCCAGAACCAGTCGCTGGCCATTTGCGCAAATTGGCGAAAAAGCTCTTGGGAACGATAGAGCGCCTGGGTTCGGGCCTCCACCAATCGCTCTAAACGTGAACGATAGCTAACATTAAGCAGGGCTTGATCCATCAAGGGACGATAGCGCTCAAGCAAACGCTTGGAGTCCAGATCCAGACGATGGCGCCCCGAATGACAGCAGAGCAATATCATGCGCCCTTGGGCCGGGCTCAGGCAAGTCAGCAAAGCACTCCCGGCCATCCGCTGCACATCAGGGTGACACTGGGCAAACTCCATGGAAGCCGCGGGCTCGAAAAGCGCTATGGTTTCACCGGAAAACGCACGGGAAAAGAGAGGGCCCAGGGGCCAGCGCTGCTCCTTGAGCAGAGGATGGCTGGCAACAGCACAGTGCAAATCGCTCTGCCCCTCATCAGCAACCAGCACTGCCGCATGTTCAAAGCCGATCAGCGGTCTGAGTATGGCAATCAAGGCCTCAAAAAGAGACTCCATGCTCTGTGCTCGAGTAAGAAGTGCCATCCCCTTGAGCAACCAGCCATTCTCATATTCGAGTCTGGCCTCTTGCTCGCGGCTCGAGGCAAGCGCCAGTTGGGCTTCGTGCAATTGCATGGCCAGGGCAGCCATCTCCTGCTCACAATGAACCATCACTCCCCCCTAACTGGTAAAAAAACACGGTAGAGATCATCAGGTTACCATGAGCATTTTCCCCACCGTGAAAACGCCCCTGTTCACCATAGGTAAAAGGCGCAATAAATGGTGTGCCGCCGAGTCCATCACGTAGCGACTCGACAACTTGCCCCATGGCTGGCCCAATCGCCAACATGCAACCTGCGCAAAAAATATTGAGTGCCCCTATGGCTGCCCCCTGATTGAGCGCTCTTTGGTCTCGAGGCGTTAGATCCGAAGAGTGCACGGCACGGCTTAACAGCGCGGCTTCATTGCCCTGCATCAGGATCACCTCCTCGCCCTCCTGAATCTCGGTAAAGAGCCGCAACCCCCGCTGTGCCGTTACCAAAGCCGGATGAGATAATTTGTAATAGGGTAGTCCAGCCAGAACCCCGACCTCTCTGGCAAGTGGGTAGAGGGTCGTCTGACTCATGATTACCCCCCCTTCCGGGACATCCGTTATGGCCCCTTGTGTCCATTCGTTGTAGACATCGGCTGCCGCTACCCCATTAATCTCCAGCAGCTCCCGACCTTGCGCCCGGGTGACGCGCCCACGCCGCTCTGCAGGCATATAAGCCGAGTGAAACGTACAGGCGATCTGGCAGTTAGGGTAAAAGAGTGTGACCGCCAGGCCACAATTCAATACCCCATCCTGAGTGAGCAAAGACCAGCGCCCTGACATATGGTTATCCGCCGCGCTGCCACCAACAATTGGCACAGAGTTGCCCAATCTATGCTGGATACCCCGGATCACCGACTCCTCAATGCCTGGGCTGGCATGTAAGCAGATAAGGGCTGGCAGCTCCCCTAAACGCTGGCTGCGGCTCATGGCCAAATCCACTGCGGCCACTGCCGCCGACTCCAGTGATGCCGGATCACTTGGGACACAAGCAATGGAGGCACTACCATAAGCCCCCTGCGCATCAAAGAGTGCCCATGCCGCTAACGCTCGCCCGTCATCAGAGTGGTAACCAGAGGCCGTCATGATACCCTGGCACGAACTACAGCCCATGATCTGGGTCGAAGGATAGTGCTCACGCAAGCACTCCACCAAGAGCGCCGCATCATGCTGTTCCGTAAAATAGACCAATAACAACTGTGGAGCCGCAGGCAATGTCGAGCGCAACGTGGTCACCAACTCGTTAATAGCATCCTGGGTCCGTGCGGCTAAGGAAAATGCTGTC
>JBOFBS010000194.1:0-1785 GCA_051645725.1 Aeromonadaceae bacterium
CGCCAGCAGGATACGCCGTAACCCTTGCAGCTCAGGATGAGCCAGAATACAACTCACCAGCCATTGTCCCAATCCCTGGCCCTGAAATGCCTCCAGCACAAACACGTCACTCAGATAGGCAAACGTTGCCTGATCCGTAATCACCCGGGCCAGGCCGATTTGTGCTTCACCCCGATACAGACCAAAGCACAGAGCACCGTCCAGCGCCTTACGAACCTGAGCTACGGAAACATCTTTGGCCCAGTAAGTCTGGCGCAAAAAATCATGGATCACAGCCAGTTGCAATAAACGGGGATCGGTCGAAACCCGGAACTCATAGCGCTGCCATTCCATCATTGACTCCTGTTTTCCTGTCGTTGCCACGTTCAGTGTAGGTGGCCTGGGCCAGATTGAGCCAGCCAAGCTGTGCGCTCAGGGCGCCAAGCGATCAATATGCCAACAATCCGCCATCCGGGTAAACAGGAAGCGATCGTGCAGCCGGTGCGCACCACCTTGCCAGAACTCAATGCTATCAAAGCGGATCCGGTAGCCGCCCCAAAAGCTGGGCAGCGGGATCTCGCCACTGGCAAACTTTTGTTTGAGCTCCATAAATTTGGACTCCAGCATGCTGCGCGCCGAGATACGGCTCGATTGCTGACTCACCCAGGCTGCGATCTGACTGTCTTTGGGCCGTGAGTGGAAGTACTTCACCACCTCCAGCGGTGACAAAGGTTCGGCCACTCCGGTCACGTGCACCTGACGATCCAGGTTATGCCAGGGAAACAGCAGGCTCACCTGGTTATTGTTGGCGATATGTTGCGCCTTGCGGCTGCCCAGATTGGTATAAAACACGAAACCTTGCTCATCATAGTGCTTGAGCAGCACGATCCGCTGAAACGGCTTACCCGAGCCATCCACCGTCGCCACACTCATGGCCGTCGGATCAGGCAATTTGGCATCACAGGCCTGACGCAGCCATTTTTCAAACAACTCCAACGGATTGAACGGCAAATCCTCGCGATGCAACCCGCCCTTGGTGTATTCCCGCCGTAAATCGGCAATATCCATCATGCTATTCCTTCTTCAAACCTCGGGGCATTTTGCGCCCAGCCCCCTCTGATCTCAAGGCGTTATCTCACCTTCCCCCTCCTCTTCAGCCCCCCCAAGCGGGGCCGCAGACTAGCTCACCCCGCCATCAGCCAGTAAGATAGTGGCTCTCTTTCAGACCGGGTTTCTTACCATGCTGCTGTTTCGACTACCTCCACCGTTGATTTTTCTACTCACGGCCGGAGCCATGAGTCTGGTAGCCGATCTCTGGCCTGGAGCAGCACTGCCATTACCACTGCACGCCGCTTGGAGTATGGCAGCTGGCTGCGGGCTGCTGAGCCTGACCTTGAGCCTGTGGGCCAGCTGGAGTCTTCATCATGCCGGAACCACACTGGATCCTCGTCATCCAGAGCGGACTAATACCCTAATCACCCACGGCGTGTACCGGCTCAGCCGCAATCCCATGTATCTGGCGCTGCTGCTGCTATTGCTCGGCTGGGCTCTGATCCTGGCCAATGGTGTGGCTCTGCTGGGGCTACCCCTGTGCTTCTGGTATCTGGATCGTTTTCAAGTCCGCATGGAGGAGCAGCAACTGCAGCAGCGCTTCAGGACTGATTACCATGCCTATCAACGCCGGGTACGCCGCTGGCTCTAGTTGCAATAACCTGCTGGCACCAAGCCATGCCCCCCGGAAACACACACAGAATCAAGGTGCCGTGTGGCCAGACAACATTGAGGGAGAATCGAGTACAGAAACCG
>JBOFBS010000195.1:0-2392 GCA_051645725.1 Aeromonadaceae bacterium
TGTCGATCTCCTGCCCCATCTGGGCAATGCCACCGATGGTTTCTTGCATCACCTGCTCCCCTTCGTGGGCGGTCCGATCAGCCTGATCCGCCGCCTGAGCAGCCGAGGCAGCATTTTCCGCCACGTTCTGTGCCGTCGCCGACATCTCGTGCATGGCAGTGGCCACCATATCGGTGCGGGAGAATTGGTCGCGAGTGCCTTTGGTCATCAACCCGGAGATCTCCTTGAGCTCATGACTGGCACTGTTTAACTGATCACCACTGAGTTTGAGCTGGGAAAAGGTTGCGCCCAGGAAATCGCGCAGGGTATTGGCCGCCTTGGCCAGAGCGCCCAGCTCATCCTGCCGTTGCAGTGTCAACGAGCGATCGAACTTGCCATGACTGAGCTGGATAATGAAGTCGGTCAACGCCTTGATGGGCACTAACAGTTGACGATTCACCAACCAGAGACTGAGCAAACCAACCAGGAGAGAAGCCACCAACAATCCGGCCACCCCGACGATGGCATCGGAATGCGTGTCCTCACTAATGGCTTGAGCCTGATGATTGCCTTCTTCATGCAGATGCTTGACCAGCGCCGCCATCTGTTCGCTGGTAGCTCGGTCGATGCCTTTCACCGCCTGGTCCCCCACAGTCGGGTCCCCCTGGGCAGCAACAAACTTCTCTTTACCCTGACGATAGGCCTGCCCGAGTTTTTGGTGCTCATCACTCAGAGTTCGCACCTGGGCCACCAACTCCTGATCCTGCCACTGCCCGGCGAGTTGAGCGAGCTGTTGCAGAGTCTGGCTGACCGCGCGCTCCTGTTCCTCAAACTGACTCCAGTACTTGGTCAGCGCCTCCGGGTCTTTGCCGCGCAGCAGGACATTTTTCCACTCCTGAACCTGACTCTTGAACTCCAGATTGGCCCGATCCACCAGGGCTGACTCTTGCAACGTACTATTGACCAGAGATTGATAATCTTCGACCCCTTGCGCCAGCAGGCGGAAACAAAACAGCGAGATGATGACGAGGAGGAGAATACTTCCGCCCAACAACGCCAGTAACTGTGCTCTCAATGAACCTTGTATGGACATATTTTCCCCTTCATGACCTGATTCAGTTTCTGTATAGCGACCGATGGAGCCTGACACCGTAATAGTGTCGTCACATGAGTAGCATACACCGTCATCACTACTTGCAACGCATCTAGAGTTTAGTCGCCTTGACAAGCAGTTACCTGCTTCCCGGTTAAAGAGGGCTGGACGGCGGACAGAGGTTGCTTGCCGACGAGAAACCGCGATCGCACCACCCGGACAGGATGGGGAACCGCCCCAACCGGTCGCTCGTTTAACTTTCGTTCAGGTTACCGAACCTCATATTTATTGATTATTTTCAATGATTTAAATCGACATAGCCAGCAATTTTGCTTTTCCCGAGCCTTGATGCCGGAATAATCATCAGCAAGCGGGTTGGCGAACCGATACAAGAGGAACTGCGTGGAGGGCACTTCCGCAGCAAGCTACAGTTTTTCGGTCGGGCCTTGAGCCCGACTTTTTTTTATTCGCCGACCTCTGTTATCCTTAGCCGCCTTATCCCTGACTTCACGACCGTGATGCCAGCCCGCGCCCTGCCGCAGGCGGCGTCCGCTATGACATAGGTTCTGATATGGCGCATCTTGGCACCCTGTATATCGTCTCCTCGCCCAGTGGCGCAGGAAAATCCAGCCTGCTCTCGGCCCTGTTGGCCCGCTATAACGACGATCAACGGATGCAGATCTCCGTCTCCCACACCACGCGGGCCATGCGTCCCGGTGAAGAAAATGGCGTGCATTACCACTTTGTCGAGGAGGCCGAATTCCAGAACCAAATCGACCGCGGCGCCTTTTTCGAATGGGCCCAGGTGTTTGGTAACTTTTATGGCACCTCCCGCGAGACTATAGAGCGCTGCCTGGAACAGGGCATCGACGTGTTTCTGGATATCGATTGGCAAGGTGCCCGCCAGGTGCGGGAGCAACTGCCCGAGGCCAGATCCATCTTCATTCTGCCGCCCAGCCTGCCGATCCTCGAGCAACGACTGCGTGGCCGCGGTCAGGACAGCGATGAGGTGATCCGGGGGCGGATGGCGGAAGCGGTCGCTGAAATGAGCCACTATGACGAATACGACTATCTGCTCATCAATGATGAGTTCGAAGCCTCATTACAGCAGTTGGCCAGCATCATCCAGGCCGAGCGGGCCCGGCTACCGGCCCAACGCCTGCGGCACGCTGACTTGCTGGATCGCCTACTGGCGGGATAAGCTAAAAACAAGTACACTTTCGCGTCATTTTTTATCTCTGGAGTTCCCATGGCACGCGTTACCGTTGAAGATGCAGTAAAACAGGTTGGCAACCGCTTTGATCTGGTATTGATCGCCGC
>JBOFBS010000196.1:0-2566 GCA_051645725.1 Aeromonadaceae bacterium
AAGACCAACCCACCTTCCCCATCTTGATCCGATATGCCAAGCAAGCAAATAACATCGGTGCCAGCCAGGCTCGCCTTGTCTATCAGCTTGCAGTACTGAATGGATTGATAAAACAAAGGTAAAAAATGCCCCCAGTTAAGGGGGCGGTAAACGAAGGTCGGTCCGGAGCACGGATACGACACCCAGAGTATTTGCCAGCTATGGCGATATCGAAACTGTCAGTAATTCACACAGGACAAACCATGACCATTTCACAAGAAGCAATGGAATGGCTGAGAGCTCATTCCGGAGAGTACGCAAAAGAGATCGTGGCAGGCATCGCATCGATGCAAGAAACAATATCGATCGCCATATCTGTCGCAACTGCCGCGCCAGAGCTAAATCCATGCAACTACAACCACGACGACGCCTGCAAGCTCAATACGGCGATGATAGAGATCTACACAATCTTGTCAGAAGACGCGCCGTCGATTGACCTGAGCAACACTCGCGACGAAGCGGCATAGGCAACAGCGGCACTGCCACCATCCGCTGCATGTGTCATCCTGATCTCAAGTCAGGAGACCGTCAGCCATGAATCAGCAACCTCTCGATCTGCTATCCGAAGATGACCGCAAGGAGCTTGAGCGCCTGCTCTCAATCGTCCAATCCGAGACACTGAGCGCCGCCGCCAAGCTGCAGGAGGTCGCAAGGCTTCTTTCAAAGCATGGGCTTCTTATCCCCGCCCCCGTAACCGAGCAAACGTGGAGCGCGACCGAACTGGCTGCCGAGTTGAAAATCTCAGCTCATGCCGTAGGTCGGCTTGCCTCTATGCATAACCTTAAAGTGGCTGGTTTCGGGGAGTGGCGACTGGGGAAGGCGCCTAACGGAAAGCAGATCGAGATATGGGGTTACAACGCAGCGGGCCGGGCTCGTCTGCTCGAACTGATGGAGCCTGCAAATGGCAAAAATGATCTTATTGACCGAATGGGCCAAAAGAACTTTCCCTAAACCTCCATGTAAAGCAACGCTACTAAATTATGGGAAAAACGGGGCAATCGTTCCTCCACCTGTCAGAGCTGGGCGCTCAACTGTTGTGGTTGAGGACGCAGTTTTCGTCGGTATGCCCAAAGTCGCAGCCAAAAAAAACGACAGCCCTCTATTGAAAAGGATCCTGTCCGATGGCTAGGCCGCGCAAGTTCAACGTCGATGTTCAGAACTTGTATTGCAAAACAGACACCAGAACAAACAAGGTGTACTGGCAGTACAAGCACCCAGTTACTGGACGATTCATTGGGTTAGGCACCGATCGGGATGCCGCAATAGATGCGGCAGTCGAAGCGAACCGTCGGATAGCAGAAAGCAAATCATCACATCTTAATTTGCTGCTGTCCTCTGTCAGCGACAACAATGCCTCACCCAAGGTACTGGCCAGCGGAATGCTGATCCGGACGTGGGCTGAAAAGTACCTTGCTATCCAGCATGAACGAATGAAAGCAGGAGAGATAAAGCAGTGTACGGTGAACGCTCGAATATACGGAGTGCAGGTACTGTTGCGATCATCAGCAGACGTACCGCTCTCCTGTGCAGACACCAAAATATTTTCAACACTCATCGATGAGTACAAAAGCCGCGGCAAAAACAGAATGGGCCAATCCCTGCGAGCAACATGGATCGACATGTTCAAAGAAGCCCAACATGCTGGCGAAGTGGCGCCAGGATTCAACCCCGCGGCCGCGACAAAATCACCACGAGTTAAGGTCGCAAGACTTCGGCTTGACCTCTCAGAGTGGTGGCAAATATTCCACAAAGCCGAAGGTAAGCCCTACCTGCAGAACGGGATGCTGCTAGCACTGCTGACCGCCCAACGTCCAACTGACCTGTGCGAAATGAAGTTCTCAGATGTCTGGGACGATCATCTCCACATAGCTCAAAGCAAGACTGGCGCCAAATTGGCACTGCCATTGTCTTTGCGTCTCGAACAGCTCGGCACCTCTCTTGGAGAGGTGATTGAACGATGCCGCGGAACTGGCAGAAGCAAGTACATACTGCACTACACTATTCGGGGGAAGAAATACGGAACCCAGGTAAAACCAACCGTCATGAGCGTTATGTTTGCCAATGCCCGTGATGCCACTGGAATTAATTGGAAGGACGGCGCGCCGCCGTCATTCTATGAGCAGCGTTCGCTTTCCGAACGACTGTACTACCAACAAGGCATAGACACTAAAGTGCTGCTGGGGCATAAGCATCAGCGCATGACTGACCTATATCACGATGATAGAGGCAAAGAATGGACAAAGTTGGTAATCTAGGCGACAAGAAAAATATATGGACTATCCCGCACTGAACCAGCAGAATTTCGCGCTGCGTTTTGGGGAAGAATTTTGGAGAGGTTTTGGGGAAGAAAATAACCCCTTAAATCTCAAGGTATTATGAGGAATTGATATGATTACGCTGCATACCAATCACGGCGATATCCAAATCGAACTGTTTCATGACAAGGCGCCGGTCACCTGTGCCAACTTCGAGCAATACTGCCGCGACGGTCACTACAATGGCACCCTGTTCCATCGCGTGATCAACG
>JBOFBS010000197.1:0-8449 GCA_051645725.1 Aeromonadaceae bacterium
CTGACCCTAGCCTACTTTGATAGACTCGGAGTTCCCCGGCTCTCGTAACCTCAACTTTTCGAACCGCCCGGTGCGGACCCGCATGCCGGGTGGTGTGGCAGGGGCGCAGTCAACGATGACTGCCCCCTATGCCGATTGGTTGCGTACCGGGCTCATGTTCGCTCCTCTCTTGAGCTTGGGCCAGTTTACGGCGGTAGTCACGCTCTATGAGTGGCAGGGCGGCCAGCACAGTGTTGACGTCGATCCGGTTGGTTTCCAGTAACTCGATGAGATCAACGGCCAGAACCACATGGGCGGGAGCCTGTTGTAGTGACATATTCAGAACGTCCTTTTGCGTAGTGCCTTAGGTACAAGATGCCCGATAAGGATCAAGATGCTAGATAAAAAGAAGCCCAGCGACAACGGTTTGTCTGCTGGGCAAAGACGTAATGATTAATTGCAGTGGCATATATATAGAGTGCCATTTCCCTCAAAAGTTCACACAGAAGTGAAAAAAATTAAAAAATTTCTCATTGGGCCGTATCTCTCCCGTTCCCCCGCATCAATGGGGTGTTGTATCCCCGCTTAGCGGTGACTTGACGTCCCTCTGCAGTGCACTAGCTTTTAAACAGGGGCTCGGAGCTAAACCAGGGCAAAAGTGTGCTGTTTTCTCCAGGGTTGCAAGGCGCGCTGCTGGTCACTCGCGGCAAGCGTTAAGGAGTGTACCCTATGGGCTGGTTACTGGCGGTGGCGGGGACAGTGGCGGTTTACCTGCTATTACGGATAGCCGCGTGGCGCCGTGCTTGTCTGAGTGCGCCAGCATTACGCCTATTCCGACGCCTGTTACCCCCTCTATCCGCAACCGAGCGCGAGGCCATGGCGGCCGGTGATGTCTGGTGGGATGGCGAGCTCTTCAGTGGCGCCCCAGATTGGCATAAATTGCATCACTTTCCCAAGCCCCAACTCAGTGGGGAGGAACAACACTTCCTGGATGAGGTCGTGGATCCCCTGCTGGCCCGGCTCAGTGATTTTACTATGGTGAATCAGGAGCGGGCTCTACCTGCAGAGGTGTGGACCTACCTGAGTCAACATGGCTTCTTTGGTCTCATCATTCCCAGGGAGTATGGTGGCCTGGGCTTTAGCAGTTATGCCAATTCGACCATAGTGGCCCGCATCGCCAGCCGCAGCCTGAATGTCGCCGTAACTGTCATGGTGCCCAACTCACTGGGGCCCGCCGAGTTGCTGCTGCACTATGGTTCAGCGGCTCAGAAGCTGTACTGGCTACCAAGGTTGGCCAGAGGAGAGGAGTATCCCTGTTTTGCCTTGACGGGGCCCGAGGTGGGCTCAGACGCCAGCGCGATCCCGGATCTTGGGGTGATAGCAAAGGGGCTATGGCAAGGGGAGGAGAGAGTGGGTATTCGCCTGACCTGGCAAAAACGGTATATCACGCTGGCTCCCTGTGCCACAGTGTTGGGACTCGCCTTCAGGCTGGTGGATCCTGATCATCTGCTGGGTGAGCAGAGTGAATATGGGATCACCTGCGCCCTGATCCCAACCACGCATCCTGGCGTGGTGATCGGGGCTCGTCACCTTCCTATGGGGCAAATCTTTCCCAATGGGCCGACAGAGGGCAAAGAGGTCTTTATTCCACTGGAGTGGATCATAGGTGGTTGGGCTGGCGCGGGGAAAGGTTGGCGCATGTTGGTGGAGTGCCTGTCAGCCGGGCGAGGCATCTCGCTACCTGCGCTGGGGGCGGCATGTGGTCACCTGGCATTACGAACGACCTCCGCTTATGCCTATGTGCGACGCCAGTTTGGCCTCCCGATTGGGAAGTTTGAAGGGGTGCAAGAGGCTCTGGCGCGCATCGCGGCTGTGACTTATCAACTTGAAGCGGCAAGGCGCCTGACCACCACTGGACTGGATATGGGATGCCGGCCGGGTATAGTCACGGCGATTGCCAAGTATCATATGACTGAGCTGGCCAGAGAGGCATTGAGCGACGCCATGGATATACATGGGGGTCGTGCTGTGCAGTTGGGGCCAAGTAACTATTTGGCCTATCACTACATCTGTATCCCGATTGCCGTCACGGTCGAGGGGGCCAATATCCTGACCCGAAGCCTGATGATCTTTGGCCAGGGTGCATTCCGTTGCCACCCTTTTTTGTTTAATGAGCTGGCGGCCGCATCCCTTGATGATGACGAGCAGGCATTGTCGCACTTCGATGCCCTGTTGTGGCCCCATCTTCGTTTTACGCTGAAGAACCTGGCGCTGACTCTGCTCTCGGGCTTGACCCTGGGGCGCGGCGAGTCTAGCCCCAGAGACGGCGTGACGGCCGGTTATTATCGCCAGCTTACCCGCATGAGCCGAGCCTTGGCCCTCAGCTCGGATCTGGTGATGTTGCTGCTCGGGGGGGAGCTCAAACGCAAAGAGATGCTCTCGGCTCGACTGGGTGATCTCTTCAGTCAGCTCTATCTGGCCTCTGCTGTGCTCAAGTATTACGAAGAGGAGGGGAGTCCTGAGTCCGATTTGCCGCTGCTTGAGTATAACCTGCGGCATGCGCTGTGGCTGATGGGCACGGCGCTGCAAGGCGTCTGCGATAATCTGGCGAAATATGGTGTAGGACGGCTGCTCAAGTTTCTGATCTTCCCGTTTGGTATGCCCTATCAACCCGTGAGGGACGCAACGGTAACGGCCATATGTCAGCAGATGCTGCAACGCAGTGAGGTGCGCGAGCGGATCACGGGCTTGTGTTTCTGGCAGGAGAATGAGCAGGACCCAGTGGGTCGGGTGGAGCTGGCGTTTGCGGCCATGTTGGCCACTCAACCACTGGAGCAGAGGTTGTTACAGGCGCAAAAGCAGGGGCTGATGGAGGCAAAACAGACGTTTGCGCAACGACTACAGCAGGCTGAGGCACTAGGGCTTCTGAGCTCGCAGGAGGTGGCCATGCTGCAAGAGGCGGAGAGATTACGCATCCTGGCCCTGCAGGTAGACAGCTTTGCCCCAGGTGAGCTTGAGGGGATGGGGTGTCATTCGCCGCGAGAGTGAGTTCGATGGCCTGTGTGTCTAAAAAAACAGCCAGTCGATTGACTGGCTGTTGATATGCAGAGGTCGAGCCGATTATTCGACTGTCAGGATCTTGCAGTTATTGGTTGAGCCTATGGTTTCCATGTTGTCGCCATGGGTAAAGAGCACCAGATCACCCGATTTCAGGTAACCCAGCTCTTTTAACACCTCCAGCGCATCGCGGCACACTTCGATGATGGGCTTGGTTTCGTCACCATCGAAGAAGACAGGCGTCACACCACGGTAGAGGCTGGCCCAGTTCAGGGTCTGCTGGTGGCGGGAGAGGGCGAAGATGGGCAGCCCGGAGCTCAAGCGCGACATCAGCAGGGGGGTGGTGCCTGATTCAGTCATGGAGACTATGCCCTTCACGCCAGCCATATGGTTGGCGGCATACATGGTAGACATGGCAATGGTCTCTTCCACCGAGGTGAAGGTGTAATTCATTCTGTGGTTGGAGACGTTGACGCTGGGATGCTTCTCTGCCCCCAGACAGACGCTGGCCATGGCAGTCACAGTTTCAATGGGGAAGTCACCGGCTGCTGTTTCTGCAGAGAGCATCACGGCATCGGTACCATCCAGAACGGCGTTGGCCACGTCCATGACTTCGGCACGGGTAGGCAGCGGGGCTTTGATCATGGACTCCATCATCTGGGTCGCGGTGATCACCACGCGGTTCAGGCGGCGAGCGGTACGGATCAGCTTTTTCTGCACCCCCATCAACTCTGAGTCACCGATTTCGACACCCAGATCGCCGCGAGCCACCATCACCACATCGGAAGCCAGAATGATATCTTCCATCGCTTCATCTGTGGCGACAGTTTCTGCACGCTCCACTTTGGCCACAATCTTGGCATTACAACCGGCTTCACGCGCCAGTTCACGGGCGTAGTTCAGATCGGCCCCAGAGCGAGGGAAGGAGACGGCCAGATAATCAACCTGCATCAGTGCAGCTGTCTTGATATCTTCCTTATCTTTTTCCGTCAGGGCAGGCGCAGAGAGTCCGCCACCTTTCTTGTTGATCCCCTTGTTGTTGGAGAGGGGGCCGGCCACGGTTACTGTGGTGTAGATGCGGCTGCCTTCAACGCGATCGACCTTCAGTTGCACACGGCCATCATCCAGCAGCAGCAAATCACCCGGGATCACATCATCAGGCAGGGATTTATAGTCGATACCAACTTGTTGCTGATCACCCTCACCCTTGCCCAGGGCTGCATCCAGAACGAAGTTGTCACCTACAGAGAGAAATATCTTCCCATCCTTGAAGGTCGACACCCGGATCTTCGGTCCCTGCAGGTCGCCCAGGATGGCAACATGCTTACCCAGACGGGCGGCCAGCTCTCTAACCTGCTTCGCCCGTTGGATATGATCTTCTGCCGTGCCGTGAGAAAAGTTCATGCGCACCATGCTGGCACCGGCCTTGATGATCCCTTCCAATACGCCTTCGCGATCGGTAGCCGGACCCATAGTGGTCACAATTTTGGTTCTTCTTAACATGAGAGACTCCAAGAGATGAGTGATTGGAATGCCAAAAAAATCTGAGAGCACAATCAGTTAGAAACGACTATTGCAAACCGTTTCAACATGCTACCCAAGGTAAGCAGATTGTAAGTTGAAAACGATTCTACACCATGGAGAGGGGCAACGATACTAGGGGAAAGGAGAAAACGGGCCACGGCTGAGTGACCCGTTGGCGTGGCTCACAGAGGCGGCATTTCAAAGCGGGAGTCTTTTATCCCCTCTTTAACCTTCTTCAGGTTCTCCCTGAACTTGATGCCGCGCCGCAGGGTAAAGCCGGTTGCCAGCACGTCGATCAGTGCCAGTTGGGCGATACGGGAGGCCATGGGCAGATAGACATCCGTATCTTCCGGCACATCCATGGAGAGCACCAAATTACACTCTTGGGCCAAGGGGGACTCTTTGGCCGTGATGCCAATGACGGTCGCATCATTCAGACGAGCCAGGTGCGCTATCTCTACCAGTGCCTTGGTGCGACCGGTATGGGATATGACGACTACCACATCGCCTTCACTGCTATTGATGCAGCTCATGCGCATCATGACAATGTCATCAAAACAGGTGACGGGAATATTAAAGCGGAAAAACTTGTTGAGCGCATCGTGGGCAACGGCGGAAGAGGCGCCAAGTCCGAAGAACGAGAGCTTCTTGGCCTGAGTCAGAAGATCGACGCAGCGGTTGACCAAGGCTGTGTCCAGGCTGTTTTTCGCCACGTCCAGACACGCTATGGTGGACTCGAATATCTTGGCGGTATAGGCGTCCGGGCCATCATCCTCTTCTACGTGCAGATTCACATAGGGGGTGCCGTTGGCCAGACTTTGTGCCAGGTGCAGCTTGAAATCGGGAAAGCCCTTGGTATCGAGTCTGCGACAAAAACGGTTGACCGTAGGCTCGCTGACATCAGCCATTTTGGCCAGGGTGGCAATACTGGAATGAATAGCGGTCTGCGGTGCAGCCAGGATGACTTCAGCTACTTTGCGTTCGGATTTACTGAAACTATCCAGATTTTTAGTGATTTTTTCCAACGTATTCATCGGGAGTCTCTAATTAGCGAATGGCTTCATCCGTCTTCAACACTCGTGGCTAATAATCACAATAAATTGATATATAACCATATCTTGGTTGTTTTGCCTGGGATTAACAGCAGGCAGCAGCCAAGAAGGCGAGCTCTAAGTTTTCTACATTATCTTAAGCTAGCAGATATTTGCTCTAACTGGCATAGTTTTGTAAGAAAATTACAACATATCCCCCATCGAAATCCAGCTCTTGTGATCCTCCCTCTGTTTATGGCGAGCTACTGGCTGTAGAATTATGGCGAGATAATTTCCATATAATTAAGTAAGTGAACGTAATTAAGGAGAGTTTATGGCTTCCTATGCCCTGGTCGGGGATGTTGGCGGAACCAATGCGCGTTTGGCGTTATGTGCAATGGACACAGGCGAGATCTCTCAGGCCAAGACCTACTCAGGTCTCGATTACCCGAGTCTGGAAGAGGTGATCCGTGTTTATTTGGAAGAGCATAATACCTCGGTAGAGGATGCCTGCATTGCCATTGCTTGCCCTATCAAGGGTGATTGGGTTGCCATGACCAACCACACTTGGGAGTTCTCCATTGCCGAGATGAAGGCCAACTTGGGTTTGAAGCACCTGGAAATCATCAATGATTTTACCGCCGTTTCCATGGCGATCCCGGTATTGGGTGATGAGGACAAACTGCAGTTTGGTGGTGCCGCCGCTCAGGCGGGCAAGCCGATTGCCGTCTATGGTGCGGGTACCGGGCTGGGTGTGGCGCATCTGGTTCAGGCTGGTGATCAGTGGTTGAGCCTGCCAGGTGAAGGGGGTCATGTGGATTTTGCTCCCAATAGCGAAGAGGAGGATGCCGTGCTGCATGCTCTGCGCGCCGAGTTGGGACACGTCTCTGCCGAACGTCTGCTGTCAGGCCCTGGATTGGTCAATCTCTATCGTGGCCTGGTTCTGGCTGATGAGCGTCTTCCTGAGTCGCTGCAACCTAAGGATGTGACCGAGCGTGCCCTGGCCGATACCTGTACCGATTGCCGTCGGGCCTTGAGTCTCTTCTGTGTCCTGATGGGACGTTTTGGGGGGAACCTGGCGCTGAACATGGGCACCTTTGGCGGGGTTTACATCGCCGGTGGCATAGTGCCGCGCTTCCTGGAGTTCTTCAAGGCATCTGGTTTCCGTGTGGCATTTGAGGACAAGGGACGTTTTAACTCTTATCTGAAGGATATCCCTGTCTTCCTCATCACCCATGAGCATCCCGGTTTGTTGGGGGCGGGAGCCTTCCTGCGGCAAAGTCTGGGCATTCGTCTGTAACAGAGTTTATGGCGAATGCGGCTCACAACGCCTGTGCTGAATGGCGTATGAGCTGGCTATGGCGACAGTAGAGATAATATCCGTGACCACGTTTGAGTGGTCGCGGATTTTTTTTGCCTGCTCAGGAGCTGTTTAGGTGAAGAGGGCCCTTCAGTAACTTGCGCCGCAACAGCCTCTTCGGGTTTAGCAAAGAAAAAGCCAGTCAGTGTTTACTGACTGGCTGACTTGGTTTGTTGTCACTCTGGCGCCTGGATTAGGCGGCGAAATTCTTAGCAGCAAACTCCCAGTTGGCCAGGGCCCAGAAGGCTTCCAGGTACTTGGGGCGCAGGTTACGGTAATCGATGTAGTAAGCGTGCTCCCACACATCCACGGTCAGCAGTGGGGTGAGTCCCTCGGTCAGCGGGCAACCTGCGTTAGAGGTATTTACTATGGCCAGGGTACCATCGGCCTTTTTCACCAGCCAGGTCCAACCTGAGCCAAAATTGGTGACGGCAGACTTGGTAAAGGCTTCTTTGAACTGTTCGAAGGAACCGAAAGCAGCCTGGATGGCCTCTGCCAGGGCACCAGTGGGTTCACCGCCACCATTCGGGGAGAGGCTGTGCCAGAAGAAGGTGTGGTTCCAAATCTGCGCCGCGTTGTTGAAGACCCCACCAGAAGAGCTCTTGATAATCTCTTCGAGGCTTTTACCCTCAAACTCAGTACCTGGCACCAGGTTGTTCAGATTGACCACATAGGTGTTGTGGTGCTTGCCATAGTGGAACTCCAGAGTTTCCTGCGAAAAATGGGGTTCCAGTGCATTCTTTTCATAGGGCAGAGCCGGTAATTCAAACGCCATAGTGTTCTCTCCAGTGATGCAAATTGTCGACGCCCGATAGGGTTTTTGTGTCGGACTTAAGGCCGGGTTAACCAGCATAAATTGATTTATAGCAAATTTTTGCCCTGTTTTTCCACTGTTTTGATAACTGGTGGTTAACATGCTGGCTACCTGAAGGCTACTTTGAGCACTTTTAAAGCCATAGTAAATAGAGGGACATGAAAAGTATTATGCGATATGCAACATTGCTTAGCCAGCGACATGAAGTAGAATAGCCCTATAGCCAAGCCACGAGATATTAACCATGGAAACCATTGACAAGATCAAGCAACAGATTGCCGACAATCCGATCCTGCTCTATATGAAGGGCTCACCCAAACTGCCCAGTTGCGGCTTCTCGGCTCAGGCTGCTCAGGCCCTGATGGCATGCGGCGCGCCTTTTGCCTATGTCGATATATTGCAAAATCCAGATATTCGAGCCGAGTTGCCCAAGTATGCCAACTGGCCGACTTTTCCTCAGCTTTGGGTAGAGGGCGAGCTTATCGGTGGTTGCGATATCATGCTGGAGATGTTTCAGCAGGGTGAGCTGCAAACCTTGATCAAGGAAGCTGTCGCTCGTCAGCCGAAGGCAGAATAACCAAGTAGGCCTATTGGGCTCTACTTCTTGTCGGGAGCTTGGAGTAATCCTTGCTCCTGCATTATCTCAAGCAGGTGACGCCAGCTGAAGTCGTAGCCGCTCCATGC
>JBOFBS010000198.1:0-7157 GCA_051645725.1 Aeromonadaceae bacterium
CCGTGGTCTCCACCATCAACGGCGATGCCAACGTTCCCTTCTACAAGGAGCTGGGTAACCAGGGGGTCTCCGCCAAGGATATTCCAGTCGTGGCCTTCTCTGTGGGTGAAGAGGAGCTCTCCGGCATCGATACCAAGCCTCTGGTCGGGCATCTGGCCGCCTGGAACTACTTCCAGAGCGTAGAAAACCCGGAAAACCAGGCCTTTATCGAGAAGTGGCAGAAGTTCACCGGCAAGGCTGAGCGCGTGACCAATGACCCGATGGAAGCCACCTATATCGGCTTCAACATGTGGGTCAAGGCCATAGAGAAGGCGGGCAGCGCCGATCCGGCCAAGGTGCAGGATGCCCTGATCGGGATCAGCGTACCTAACCTGACCGGTGGCTATGCCGCCATGATGCCGAACCATCACATCACCAAGCCTGTGCTCATCGGTGAGATCCAGGACGATGGTCAGTTTGAAGTGGTCTCGGAAACCCCGGGCACTGTAGTGGGCGATGAGTGGTCAGACTATCTGCCAGGCTCCAAGGATCTCATCTCCGACTGGCGCAAGCCGCTTGCCTGCGGCAACTTCAACGTGAAAACCGGCAAGTGTGGTGGTAGCACCAAATAAGGGCTAGCCCACTTGCTTCCCGCCAAAAACCACCTGGCCAACTGTTTTGCGGTCAGGTGGTGTAAAGCGGAGGCGGGGCATGATGCCCCGCCTCCTGGTTTCACCTCATAAAAAGGATGTCATGATGCCCAAGTCTGCCCATCTGTACTGCCTGAGCAAACGCATCCAGCTGGGGTTCGGATCCCTGCTGGCCCTGCTGTTTACGCTCTGGAGTGCGCAACTGCAGGCCATGACGGAGCCAGAAGCCCTGGCTGTGTTGACTGGCAAGGATTTCAGTGCCAAAGAAGCGGCCATACTCACCCTGGCCCAGAGTCATCAACCCTATGTTGCCCCGCTGCTCAGAGCCCTGCAGCAGGGAGATCTCTTCTATCGCAAGAGCGACAAACAGCTGGTGATCCGCCAGGGACAGAGCTTTGTCTCGGCCATCGACAACCAGTCGCTATCAGGCTCCAGTCACGAGTTCAAGCGGGTAGGGCTCAATAATGCCCTGCGTGATCAATTAGCCCGCCTGGCGGCCAATCTGGCGCTGGATGCCCCCGAGCCCGCCCAGCGTCTGGCGGCCGTCAAATCCCTGTTGGGGCAAGCCAGCCCGGAGCAGGTCGCCGAACTGCAGGCGCGTCAGGCCAAAGAGCCCGACGCCGGTGTAAAGCGTGCCTATGGCGAAGTGTTGGCCCTGCTGGCCAGTCAATCCAGCAACAGCGAAGCACGACTGCAGGCGATCCCCCAGCTGGCCGAAGCCCGCAACCCGCAGATCCTGGCGCGCTTGAAGCAGCTAGCCACGAGCGACCCCGATGCCAAGGTGCAGCAACAAGCCAGCCTGGCCCTGAAGGGGATAGAGCGCAGTCAACGCTTCTTTGCCGGGGTCGAAACCCTCTATTTTGGCATCAGCCTGGGCTCGGTGCTGGTACTGGCCGGCATTGGGCTGGCCATCACCTTCGGCGTCATGGGGGTGATTAACATGGCCCACGGCGAGCTGATGATGCTCGGCGCCTACACCACCTTTGTGCTGCAAAAATGGTTGCCGGGGCAACCCGGGCTGGCCCTGCTGCTCTCCATTCCCGCTGCCTTCCTGGTCTCAGGCGCCGTGGGGATCCTGATTGAGCGCGGCGTCATCCGCTTCCTCTATGGTCGCCCGCTTGAGACGCTGCTGGCCACCTTCGGCATCAGCCTGCTGCTGCAACAGGCGGTACGCTCCATCTTCTCGCCCCTGAACCAGAGTGTGGTAATGCCCAGCTGGATGTCCGGCACCTGGGTCATCAACGACTTTCTCTCCCTGACCCTCAATCGCCTGGTCATCATCTTCTTCACCCTGCTGCTCTTTGCCGGGCTCATGTGGCTGCTCAAGCGCAGCCGCCTGGGGCTGGAGGTCCGTGCCGTCTCGCAAAACCGCGCCATGGCGCGCAACATGGGTGTCCGTTCGGCCCGGGTCAATGCGCTCACCTTCGGCCTGGGCTCCGGCATCGCCGGTATCGCCGGTGTGGCGCTCTCCCAGCTCACGAATGTGGGGCCCAATCTGGGGCAGGGTTACATCATAGATGCCTTCATGGTGGTGGTGTTCGGCGGGGTAGGGAACCTGTGGGGTACGCTGGTCGCCGGCTTGACCCTGGGGGTGGCCAACAAGCTGCTGGAGCCGGTTGCCGGAGCCATGCTGGCCAAGATACTGATCCTCATCGCCATTATTCTGTTTATTCAAAAGCGGCCACGCGGACTCTTCCCGCAACGTGGTCGAGCAGTGGAGGGCTAAGCCATGAGCGGCTCATTTATCAAAACAACCTTGAGTCAGGACAAGCGCGGTCTGAGCGTCTTTGCCCTGCTCTGGCTCGGCGTGCTGCTGGCCCTTGGCGCCAACCTGCTGCCACAGGAGAGTGCCCTGCATCTGGGCAGTAACACCATCACACTGCTGGGCAAGTATCTCTGCTTTGCCCTGCTGGCGGTGGCGCTGGATCTTATCTGGGGCTATCTGGGGATCTTGAGTCTCGGCCATGCTGCCTTCTTCGCGCTGGGAGGCTATGCCATGGGCATGTATCTGATGCGCCAGATAGGCGATCGCGGTGTCTATGGCAACGCCGAGCTACCCGATTTCATGGTCTTTTTGAACTGGCAGGAGCTGCCCTGGTTCTGGCAGGGGTTCGAGCACTTTCCCTTTGCCCTGCTGATGGTGGTGCTGGTGCCGGGTCTGCTGGCCTTCATCTTCGGTTTTCTGGCCTTCCGCTCCCGGGTCACGGGTGTCTATCTCTCCATCATGACCCAGGCGCTGACCTATGCCCTGATGCTGGCCTTCTTCCGCAACGAGATGGGCTTTGGTGGCAATAACGGCCTCACCGATTTCAAGGATCTGCTGGGCTTCTCCCTGACCGCCGATAGCACCCGACTCGCGCTCTTCCTGCTCTCGGCTGTGGCGCTCACCCTGGGCTATCTGGCATGTCGCCTCATCATGGCCTCCCGCTTGGGCAGGGTTGCCATCGCCATCCGCGACACCGAGATGCGTACCCGCTTCATCGGCTACCGGGTGGAGTGGTTCAAGCTGGCGCTCTTTGTCTTCTCGGCCATGCTGGCCGGGGTGGCCGGTGCCCTCTATGTGCCCCAGGTGGGGATCATCAACCCGGGCGAGTTCTCTCCGCTCAACTCCATCGAGCTGGTGATCTGGGTAGCCGTGGGTGGGCGAGGTACGCTGTATGGTGCCGTGATCGGCGCCCTGCTGGTCAACTATGCCAAAACCGTCTTTACCGGCGTACTGCCCGATGAGTGGCTCTACGCTCTGGGGGCCCTCTTCGTGCTGGTGACCCTCTTTTTGCCTCGTGGCGTCATGGGGCTGTTCCAACGCAAGGAGATCACCGCATGACCATGTTTGCCAACACCCGGGAGCTGTTTACCTCAGATTACTGGCATGACAGATTCTCGCCACGCCAGCAGCCGGATCTCAACCTGACGCACGGCATGATCCTCTATCTGGAGGGGATCAGCGTCAGCTTCGATGGCTTCAAGGCGCTCAATAACCTCAATCTCTACATCAAGGCTGGTGAGCTGCGCTGCATCATAGGGCCAAACGGCGCAGGCAAGAGCACCATGATGGATGTGATCACCGGCAAGACCCGGCCTGACTGTGGCACGGCCTGGTTTGGTCAGAATATCGACCTCTTGAGCCTGGATGAGCCCGCCATTGCCCAGGTTGGCATAGGCCGCAAGTTTCAAAAACCCACCGTCTTTGAGCCGCTGACGGTGGAAGAGAACCTGGAGCTGGCACTGGCAGGCCCCAAGGGGGTGTGGCGGACGCTGCGCGCCCGGTTGCAGGGAGAGGACAGAGATTATCTGGATCAGGTTCTGCTGCTCATCGGCCTGGTGAGCGAGCGCAAGCGCCTGGCCGGCGTGCTCTCCCACGGCCAGAAGCAGTGGCTGGAGATAGGCATGTTGCTGATGCAGCGCCCCCAACTGCTGCTGGTCGATGAGCCGGTGGCGGGGATGACCCACCAGGAGATGGAACGCACAGCCGAGCTGCTCACCTCGCTTGCCGGTGAGCACTCGGTCGTGGTGGTGGAGCACGATATGGATTTTGTCCGCAGCATAGCCCAGCATGTGACCGTGCTGCATCAGGGCTCTGTGCTGGCGGAAGGGAGCATGGCCCAGGTCCAGGCCAATCCCAAGGTGGTGGAAGTCTATCTGGGAGAGCCAGTATGTTAGTTGTCGACACCCTCAATCAATTCTATGGTCAATCCCACACCCTGCGTGACTTGAGCCTGCAGGTGAACCAGGGGGAGTGCCTCTGTCTGATGGGGCGTAATGGCGTGGGCAAGACCACGCTGCTCAATGCCATCATGGGGCAGTTGCCGCTCAAGGCCGGGCGTATCGAGTTTGCCGGTCAGGAGATACAGGATCTTGCCGTCGAGCAACGGGCCGAGCTGGGCATTGGCTATGTGCCGCAAGGGCGGCAGATCTTTCCGCTGCTCACAGTGGAGGAGAATTTGCGCATCGGGTTGCCTGCCCGCCGTGACAAGCTGCGCCAGATCCCCGACTTCATCTATGAACTGTTTCCCGTGCTCAAGGAGATGAAGCACAGACGAGGCGGCGACCTCTCGGGTGGCCAGCAGCAACAACTTGCCATAGGGCGCGCCCTGGTGCTCGATCCCAAGTTGCTGATCCTGGATGAACCCACTGAGGGCATTCAACCCAATGTGGTGGCGGATATTGGCGCCATCATACGGCGGCTCAATCGGGAGATGGGGTTGACGGTATTACTGGTGGAGCAGAAGTTGCCCTTTGCCCGCAAGGTGGGGGATCGCTTCTGTCTGCTGGATCGGGGTCACGCCGTGGCGCAGGGGGCCATGAACGAACTGGATGAGTCGCTTATTCGCGCCTATTTGACAGTATAGGACCCGGTTGCATGGCGCATGGACCATGTGTGAGCTGGATGAGTCGCTTATTCGCGCCTATTTGACGGTTGACGGTTGACGGTATAACGACCCCACAAATCCGTGGTTCGCATATGCCATGCGGCAGCAATGGCCGATTAGGATAAAACACTGAGTGAGATACGTGGCGAACGGCCCCTGAATAACCGCTCCCAATTATTCAACTTATGTAACATTGACGGGGTAGCACACGCTGACACGCCGTAAACCCCTCCCTGGGGGCTCCACCGCGCCATCCTTGGCGCGGAGGGTCAGCTTAGCGCTACCCCGTCACTGGCCACAATTCGGAACCGTTATTCAGATAGAGGCCGTTTGGGTGAATCTGCCTCTTACTCGTAGGCCGGACGGGGCGAGGCGGGGACCGGGTTGTTCAGTGCCAGTATCTCCTCCTCACTCAGCGCCTCAGAGAGCCCCCCTTCACTCTTGGCCACCACACTCGCCGCCAGGGCATTACCCAGCACATTGGTGGCCGAGCGTCCCATATCCAGGAAGTGGTCAATCCCCAATAGCAACAAGATGCCAGCCTCGGGAATGTGGAACTGGCTCAGGGTGGCGGCAATCACCACCAGGGATGCACGCGGAACGCCCGCCATCCCCTTGGAGGTGACCATCAAGAGCAACAGCATGGTGATCTGCTGGGCAAAACTCAGCTCTATGCCATAGGCCTGGGCAATAAACAGGGTGGCAAAGGTGCAATACATCATGGAGCCATCCAGATTGAAGGAGTAGCCCATAGGCAGGACGAAACTGGCAATACGCTTGGAGCAGCCAAAATGCTCCAGTCGCTCCAGGGTCTTGGGATAGGCCGCCTCTGAGCTGGCGGTCGAGAAAGCCAGCAGGGCGGGCTCACGCACGGCTTTTAACAATTCAATGACCCGCTTGCCTAAAAAGAGTGCCCCCATGCCCAACAACAATACCCACAGGGTGCCGATGGAGAGATAGAACTGGGCCATGAAAGTCCCGTAAGTACCCAGAATACCCACGCCCTCTTTGGCGACCATGGCGGCAATCGCCGCAAAAACGGCCAGAGGGGCAAAGCCCATCACAAAGCCGGTGACCTTCAACATGATGTCGGCTGTTGCGTTAAGCACGGTCACAACGGGTTTGGCCCGCTCGCCTACTGCGGCGGCCGCCAAGCCAAAGAAGAGCGAGAAGATCACTATCTGCAAGATCTCGTTGTTGGCCATGGCCTCCACCACACTCTTGGGGATGGCGTGACTGATGAACTCCTTGAGAGTGATCGAACCCTTGGCAAGACCGGTCGCAGCGGTTACCTCGGGTACTGCCAGATCCAGCCCCACCCCCGGTTTAAGCAGGGTCACCATGACGAGACCCAGGCTCAGTGACACCAGCGATGCGGTCATAAACCAGCCCATGGTTTTGATGCCGATACGCCCCACAGTTTTGGTATCCCCCATCTTGGCAATGCCCACCGTCAGGGTGGTAAAGACCAAGGGCGCGATGATCATCTTGATGAGGCGCAAGAAGATATCGGTCAGCAGGGTAATGTTATTGGCAAAACTCTCTACGGTGGCAGGATCAGCAGCCAAGGTGCGTACCATATGGCCGACAACGATCCCCAACACCATGCCGATCAGAATGGCGAGGGTCAAACGATTCATTTTCATAACTACGTGTCTCACTTGTTGAACTACGGACCCAACTAATTAGCTGTTCCGAATAGTCGATCACTCATCACAGGGACGGGGTAGCACTAAGCTGACCCTCCGCACCAGGGATGGCGCGGCGTAGCCCCGGGGAGGGGTTCACGGCGTGTCAGCGTCTGCTACCGGGTCTATGTAGCATCATTAGGATCAGTTATTGAGCATCGCGTCATTTATTATGTGAATGACACGATTCAACTTTATTAATATTTTGTAAATGACGAGCAGCTCAGCATATAAGCAATGTGAGCATTGGCGGAGAATGCCTAATTAACTAGAGCAGATCCAGTGAAAAGTGGAGGGGAAGGATAGGTATGTTGTGACAGCACCAGCCAGCCAAGAGGTAACAGAGGTGGAGCAGCGTGGGGCATAAAGCAAAAAGCCTGAACTTGGGTTCAGGCTTTGAGTAATACACCAATCAGATAACCAGATCAGAATGAGGAGGTGTCGGTAAAGAGGCCTACCTTCAGATCGCT
>JBOFBS010000199.1:0-2883 GCA_051645725.1 Aeromonadaceae bacterium
GCCACCAATCAGCAGCGAGATCACCCCGGAACCGGTCGCGGCCGTCAGCACCTTGAGCGGTGCTTTTGCCGCAACACCCGCCTGGTCATCCTCCAGGGCAATCGCCCAGATCTCCATAAACGGGTTGGCGACCTTGCCCAGGTCCAGCATGCCAGTCAGCATGGAGCCTTCACCAAAGAGGCGAGCCGCTTCGCCCTTGCGGGTGATGCGCACTGCTTCTCCGGCTTTGGCCGTACCGGTTGGCAACATCTGGCCAATAAACAGGGTGCGCCACTCCAGAACAGGCGTCCCCTTGAGCGCGCCCGAGCTGTCAAACTCGACATAAGCGAGCGGCACCCGGATATCACTCGGTACTTTTTCAAACGGCACTGTCATGCTGTTGCTCCTTCGCTTTCACGGCCTTGGGCTTAACCTCTACCTGTTGGGGTGCAGGCTCAGCCTCATCAACGATTTCGATATCACCTACGCGATGAAGGCGATGCCAGTAGCTGTTCCAGACGACAGATTCCCCCTGGTCGTCCAGCAGGCTGTGATCCGGGTGTCGTATCCGCCGACCAGCAGCGGGGCGAACGGTTTTAAGGTTGCTCACCAGGTGCTCCTTGGTTGAGGTTGATGAGGGCTTCGCACAGCGGCTTACCCTCTTGCTCCTCCCTGGGCACCACACCCCAGGAGGTATACAGTTGGTTGAAATCAGCCAGGTCGCTGATGTCTATCTCGGGTATCTCGACAATGCCTTTGACCAGTAGCAGGGCAACATCCAGGTTGTGATCACGCAGAGCCGGGTCTTGTAAAAACTGATATTTGCCGCAATACCAGCAGCCAACTTGACTGCTTCTCTGGCCGTGGATGCTGCCCACCAACATCGAGATCATCTCGTACAGGCCAATCATCCGACGATCACCCTGACGGGCCGCCGTGGTTGTCCCGGCGTGTTGCGCGACCGCCACCAACGCGAACGGGGCAACCACGTTCGCTTCACCCACCTCACCATCCAGGGCGACCACATACACCCCAGGCGCTTCGGTATTCCAGCGAGCTAGCACATCCCTGTCAGGGATAGCGGGCAGCGGGCTGGCCTCGTTTCTGATGAACTGGCGCAGCGGGCTTTTGTTGATAAGGTCCAACAGCGCCAGTTCGCACTCCTTGATCATGCAACCCCCATTGCTTCGTTGACGTACTCGCGCACCAGGAAAACGATGTGCTCTTCGTCGTCTTTGTTAAGGCCCAAGAACGGGCGAGCAGGCATCGTGACAGACTGGGTGATCACGCCGTCACCATTCGCCAGGGTGAAGGCCAGCCCCTTGCTGGTTTTGGCCTTGATTTCGCCCCCGAACTGGTGAATGGCGGCATAGATGCGGTTACTCCCCCAGCGGGCTTCGGTGGCTGACGAGTCACTTGTGATGAGGTTTCCCAAGTGACCATCTTTGGTTAACGTCGTGCCGCCATGCAGTTGCTTGCGCAGCGATTCCACCCACTTCTCACCATCCGGCCCCTCTTCATCAGCAAAGCGAGCTTTGGTCGAGCTTTCCCCTGCAAATGCAATTCGCTTAAGCAGGGGGGCTGGATTCGCCCCCGCCTTTTGCAATCGACGCAGAGGCTTGACCAGAAACTGCAGGTCGCCTTTGACGGTCAGGTTGAGGGAGGTGCCACTCATCAGATGAACCCCTTGCTACCATCACGGCCAAACACCGTGCCCACGCTCACCACTTCGGCCCCCATGGCAGATGCCGGGGCGGCATTCAGGGTTGTAACCCCCAGCTGAATACGGCCCGTGGAGACCTGCTCCAGGAACTTGATGCTGTCTTCGCGCAAGATCTTCACCTGGTCAGTTGGCCGGTCATCATTAAGGCCAAACCGGGCCAACTGGCAGGCAATGCGCTCCAGCACCTCCGGGGCTTGCGTGAGCGGCAGCTGATAGCGACTTCCCACATAGGCATCAATGGTCTGGCGAGCGTCTTGCAACGTGCGCTCAATGAGTGCCAGCGCTGCCAGCGTTGCGGCACGCTCCTCATCGGTGTAGCTGGACAAGTCACCGCCCTCGGCGGCAATTTTCAGCATCTCTCCTGTTACCAGACGAGGGATCCGCTGGTCTGCCCGCTGAGCGATTTCATCGGCGTTATAGCGCTGCAATAACTGGGTGACTGTTGCGTACATGGGCTTACTCCACCGGCTCGATGTCACTGATGTCGATGTCATCAACACCGATGGTGATTTCACGCACTCGCAGGCGAGTCTCTTCGCGCAAACGCTGGCGCTCTTCCTGGCTCAGGTCGTCCAGCGGGATCACTGTCCGCTCTTGCGTAAACGTGCGACCGCAGCGGCGAAACACCGGGCCAACGCTCGTGATCTCGAGGGCCTGGTATGGCAGGTGGATCATGGCCGGATAGCCGTCAATTCGCGCCTGAGCTTCATCAGCCAAGCGAGCCTCTTCGGCCAAGCGGGCCTCTTCAGCCAAACGAGCCTCTTCAGCCAGGCGGGCCTCTTCAGCCAGACGAGCTTCTTCAGCCAAGCGAGCCTCTTCAGCCAGGCGGGCCTCTTCAGCCAAGCGAGCCTCTTCGGTCAACTTGGGGTCTGTCAGGGCTGCCCCTTCGGCAGCCCCCTTTGCGTCTTTTTTTGCACCAGCCATGTTTTAGCCCTTACCAGTTGAGCCAAATGCCAGCTGCCAGAAACCATAACCGGCAGCGCCACGCGCTTCTGCGCCGAACTTGTACTCGGCCAGGTTGAACACGTCCGGGGAGTCCATGCTGGTTTGTTGCACGAACACCGGCTTTTTGCGGGGCTGATAGATGAAGGGCTTGACCGGTTTGGTTGTGTCGAGGAGGCACCAGAAGGTGTCACTCTCGATACGGCCATCCACAACCAGCTCAGCAGTGCCCTTGTAGG
>JBOFBS010000200.1:0-7545 GCA_051645725.1 Aeromonadaceae bacterium
AGGATGGTACTGTCGTGGGGCGGCCAGAAGGGGCGGCGCCAGATACGGTTGAAGAGTTTCAACGTATCAAATTGGTTAACCCGGATCTTAAGGGGGTGACCAAGGGACAGGATGGCCTGTTTCGTCGCCTGGATGGTCAGCCTGAGTTGGCCTCGGCGAATGTGCGCATAACAAGTGGTGCGCTTGAGTCGAGCAACGTCAATGTGGTGGATGAGATGACCAACCTTATTCGTCTGCAGCGTCAGTTTGAAACCCAGGTCAAGATGATGCAGACCGCCGAAAAGAATGATGAAGCACAGAATCAGCTGTTGCGGCTGAGCTGAGTCCAGTAGGAGGACACTATGATTCCCGCATTGTGGATTAGTAAAACAGGTCTGGATGCCCAGCAAACCAATATTTCTGTGGCTTCAAACAACCTGGCCAACGCCTCGACGGTTGGTTTCAAGAAGGGAAGAGCCATCTTCGAAGATCTGCTCTACCAGAACATTAACCAACCTGGTGGACGCTCCTCTGCCGATACGACCCTGCCTTCCGGTTTGATGCTGGGTGCAGGTACCAAGGTGGTGGCGACGCAAAAAAACTTCACCCAGGGTAACGTGCAAACCACGGATAACGCCCTGGATGTGATGATACAGGGGCGTGGTTTCTTCGAAGTGCAGATGCCTGACGGAACCACCACCTATACCCGTAATGGTCAATTCTCATTGAACTCCGAAGGCACACTGGTGACTTCCGGCATGGGGTATCCCGTCCAACCCGAGATCCAGATACCGCAAAATGCGGAGAGTGTAACTGTCGGGGGGGATGGTCAGGTTTCGGTAAAGTTAAAGGATCAGGCGGAGTCTCAGGTCGTCGGTCAATTGACGCTGACGGACTTTGTCAACCCGGCGGGTCTGCAACCCATAGGTGAAAACCTGTTTTCCGAGACTCAGTCCAGTGGCGCGCCGCTGCAAGGGGTCGCCGGTGCTGATGGTCTGGGTGTGCTCAAGCAGGGGATGCTGGAGACGTCCAACGTCAATGTGACCGAGGAGTTGGTGAATCTGATCCAGGCCCAACGGGTCTATGAGATGAATTCGAAGGTGTTGAGTACGGTCGATCAGATGATGTCTTTCCTGACTCAGCGTAGCTGAGTGGGGTTTGTGAGGAGATGGTTATGGCGAGTCGACTCTGTTTGCTGTTGTTGCCCATGCTGCTGGTGGGGTGTACCTCCATGCCTAACAGCCCCAAGCCAAATGATCCTGATTTTGCACCGACCATGCCCGAAGAGGATATGGTCAACGTGGAACCGACAGGCTCCATATTCAATCAGGGGCAGGTTAACAGCATCTACTCTGATATTAAGGCGCATCGTGTGGGTGACATCATCACGGTGCAACTGGTGGAGTCCACCAGTGCCAAGAAAAACGCCAATTCCCAACAGGGTAAAGATTCCAGTCTGGGGCTAGATGCCCTGAAACTCGGTGGCGATACCGTCACTCTCAATGGTTACAACACCAGTGCCAGTATGGGAGCTACGAACAGTTTTAAGGGACAATCGAAGGCTGATCAGAGCAATAGTCTGCAGGGGAATATTTCGGTCAGCGTCGTCAAAGTTTTGGCGAATGGCAACCTGATGGTGCGAGGCGAGAAATGGCTGATGCTGAACAACGGGAACGAGTATGTTCGCATTACCGGAATTGTCCGCTCAGAAGATGTCAACGCAGATAATACTGTTATATCTCAGAGGGTTGCAAACTCCCGCATCCAGTACGGTGGCACCGGAGATTTTGCCAATACCCAGGAACGTGGTTGGTTGGCACAGTTTTTCAATGGTCCATGGAGTCCCTTTTAGGAGATGGTCATGAAACAGTCGATTCGGATGGTATGGTTCACACTTCTGCTGCTGTTTTGCCTGCCAAGTCAGGCGGCACGCATCAAAGATTTGGCCAAGGTACAAGGTGTGCGTAGCAACCAGCTCATGGGCTACGGCTTGGTGGTGGGCTTACCTGGCACAGGTGAAAAGAACAATGCCTTCTCCGAGCAGACATTTCGCACCATGCTCAATAATTTCGGCATCAAGGTGCCCGATAACCTCAAGCCCAAGATCAAGGACGTGGCGCCTGTTGCGGTTCATGCCGAATTGCCAGCCTTTTCCAAGCCGGGTCAAACCATTGACGTGACGGTTTCTGCCATAGGTGAAGCCAAGAGTCTGCGTGGCGGTACTCTGCTGCAAACCTTTTTGAAGGGGGTCGATGGTCGGGTGTACGCCATTGCTCAGGGCTCCCTGGTGGTCGGGGGGTTAGGGGCTGAGGGGGCTGATGGTTCCAAGGTTGTGGTCAACACTCCGACAGTAGGCCGCGTACCCAATGGTGCCATGGTCGAGCGTGAAGTCCCCACCTCTTTTGCCAACGGCGATACCATCACCTTCAACCTTAACCGCTCCGACTTCACCACGGCCAAGCGCATGGTGGATGTCATTAACGGGCTGGTTGGTCCAGATACGGCGCAAGCCATCGATGCCACCTCAATACAGGTCTATGCTCCTCGTGATCCCGCCCAGCGAGTCTCCTATCTGGCTACGCTGGAGAATCTGGAGGTCGATCCAGCCGATGAAGCCGCGAAGATCATAGTCAACTCCCGAACCGGCACCATAGTGATAGGCAGTCAGGTCAAGCTCAAGCCTGCCGCCATCACTCACGGTGGTTTGACGGTGACCATATCCGAGAATCCCCAGGTCTCCCAGCCCAACGCTTTTTCTGATGGCGAGACTACGGTTACCCCCAACTCGACAATCAATGTGCAACAAGCCAATAGCCGGATGTTCAAGCTGGATACGGGGAACTCCTTGGATGATCTGGTTCGCGCGATTAACCAGGTCGGTGTCGCCCCTGGTGATTTGATGGCTATCCTGGAGGCTCTGCAGCAGGCAGGAGCCATTCAGGGTGAGTTAGTGATCCTTTAAGGCGAGGTGGCTATGGACAAGTTAACCACAGACGTTGGCCTGGTTCAGGATGTGCGGGGGCTGGATCAGTTACGCAAGCTCAGCACCAAAGATGCCGGAAGTCAAAAACAGGCCCTTGAAGCTGCCGCTCGTCAATTTGAGTCCATCTTTAATCAGATGTGGGTGAGCAGCATGCGGGAGGCCAACGAGAGCATAGCGCCGGACAGTCCACTGCGTAGCCGTTACAGCACCATGTTTGAGGGGATGCTTGATGAGCAACGAACCTCGACCATGAAAGGCCCGGGTGGGCAAAGCAGCCTGGCCGCGCTTATAGTCAAGCAACTCTCTCCAGAGCAGCACACCTCCTCCAACGAGGCCCAGCGGACATTGAAAATGCCAGATGAGCGTCTGCCTGTGATGCGTCGCTTCGCGCGTTGGGAAGGCAATGACGCTAACAAAGATAACGTTGGCGTAAATGTTGCTAGATCAAATCAGACGACCGCGTTATCCGCTGGAAGCGAAAGCACTATTAATGACAAGGTTGCGGCTGCCGAGCGTTTTGTGGCACGACTGGAGCGCATAGAGCGCAATTTTACGCGGCCCACCACTGCGGTTGCCTCATCAGGCTCCGGCCATTTCTCCTCACCTGAGGAGTTTGTGCGGCAACTGTTGCCGGCGGCAAAACAGGTCGCCAAGCGGATTGGCCTCTCCCCGGTTGCGTTGCTGGCTCAAGCTGCACTGGAGACGGGATGGGGCCGAAACATGATGAGTAACAGTGATGGCACCTCCGGCAAGAATTTGTTTGGTATCAAGGCAGGAGGGCGTTGGCAGGGAAGTAGCACTCTGGCTAACAGCCTGGAGTATGAGGGTGGTCAACCCGTGATGCGCAAGTCGGCATTTCGTAGTTATCACTCCTTCGTGCAGAGCATGGAGGATTATGTGGAACTGATTGGAAACAATGCTCGCTACAGCAAGGCCAAGGCGGTGGCTCACGATCCTGACGCCTATTTTGAGGCGTTGCAGCAGGCCGGTTATGCCACCGACCCCCATTACGCGAACAAACTCAAGCAGGTGATCCGTAGCGATGCGTTCAACGGTGTCTGGCAGGCCGCTGAGATGTGAACAGCCTACTGTGCCGTAATAGCGAAATTTTGGTAAGGAGTGGATATGTCATCAGATCTTCTGTCAATCGGCAGCTCTGGCGTGCTGGCACAGCAGAAGTTGCTGTGGACCACGAGTAATAATATCACCAATATTAATACTCAGGGTTACACTCGGCAGTCCACTATCCTGTACACAAACGGTACTGGCCTGGGTGTGGGTATGAGCCAAACCAACCGTTTGCTGGATCTCTATGCTCAGGCCGAGGTGCGTCGTGATACCTCGGAGTTCAAATATTATCAGAGTGCCTATAACCAGCTTGCGGTCACCGATCAACTCTTGAGTGATAGTTCCAATAGCATCTCAACCTCACTGAATAGTTATTTCAAGGCATTTCAGGCTGCAAATGAAAGCCCCAATACGGATGCCAGCCGAGAGAGTCTGATGAGTCAGATCAAGGCCATCAATAACCGCTTTCAGACCATATCAGGCTCATTGAATAAGCAATACTCCACCATCAACAACAAGGTGGAGGGGGAGGTCAAGAGCATCAACGATCTGCTCGCTGGTGTGAATGAGCTTAACCAGCAGATCGCCAAGTCCGGAGGCAATACGGATGGCACCGAACTCAACCTGGTTGACCAACGGGATGAGCTGATCCGTCAACTCTCCGAAAAAATGGATATTCGTACCGTAGCCCAGAGCAACGGTACCGTATTGGTCAATCTCAGTACCGGCCAGTCTTTGGTGCTGGCAGGGGGGGCGGCCAGTTTATCTGTGACCCAAGGCAATCCCGATGCTACTCAGACAGGCCTGCAGTTAACCATAGGGTCCAGTAAGGCCACGTTGAATACAGCAGTTGGAGGCTCCTTGGGAGGGCTATATGAAGCTCGTGCTGGCTTGGAGCCAGTCCAGCGAGAGCTTGGTCAGCTAGCGGTGGCGTTGAGTGATGCCATGAATAGCCAGAATAAACTGGGTATGACCCTCAACAATCAACTTGGCTCGGATCTCTTCACATTACCAACCTCCAAGGGGTTGGCTAACGCCAACAATAGCGGCAGTGGCGCCATCAGTGTTGCGTTTATGGCGGGTAAGGGAAGCGAGGTTACCCCCAATGACTTCGAGGTGAAGTTTACCGCTGGCAACACCTTTGAGGTGTATATGCTGGACGGCGATACCAAGTCTCTGGTTACCTCGGGCTCTACCCCCCCAGCGCTGTTTCAGATGCCAGATTATGGTATTGAATTTACAGTCAGTGGTACGCCCGCTGCCGGCGACTCCTTATTGCTGCAGCCTACCCGGGATGCAGCGGCAAACATAGGGATTGCGGTCTCCCGAGGCGAAGACATAGCGCTGGCGGCCTCCGTCAAGACTTCAGCGGCGGCTAGCAATTATGGCTCGGCCAAGATCTCACTGGCTGGCGTCTATAACACAGGTGCTGGCTCAGATTTTACTGCTAGTGCCTTACAAACCTCGGCACCGCATACGGTGAAGATCGACAGTGCCGGTAACTACGAGGTTTATGATGGCAGTTCACCGGCTGTTTTGCTGGGTGTGGCTCCGGCCGCAAGCAAGGGGCAGGACCTCTTTGCCAATATGGAGTTACCTCTGGGCGGGCCTAAAAGTTATCCCGATGTCAAAGTGCAGCCTGGCTTTGATGTGAATGTGAGCGGTGTTGCCAAGGCGAATGACGAATTCAGCATTGATTTCAACACGAATGGTTTTTCAGATAACTATAACGGCTTGGCGCTGGCTAATTTGCAGACACAGGATCTGGTGCGCAAGGGCAATAGCACGGCAGCAGATAACAAGATGACGTTCAACGAGGGCTTTTCTGCCACGCTCTCTACCCTGGGCTCTAAGGTGAGTAGCTTGAAGACCAATGCCGATGCGGCAGAGGCCAAGCAGTCCCAGAGTCTGGATCGTTTCAATAGTGAGGCTGGGGTCAATATGGATGAAGAGGCGGCTAACCTGGTTCGCTTTCAACAGGCCTATGCAGCCTCAGCCCAGATCATCAGCACGGCCAGAGCGATATTCGATACTCTGCTTGGCGCGGCGAGGTAATAACAGATGCGTATCTCGACCAATATGATGTTTGATCGCAATCTCAGCAACATGGCGAAGAGTACCTCGCGTTTGGATCGTGCATCTGAACAGATGTATACGGGGGAGAAATTCAAAGTTGCCAGCCAAGATCCGGCGGGTATGGCTCAGAAACTCGGGTTGACCAGCGAGATCGAATTATTTAAGCAGTACAGTACTAATGGGGGCTTGCTGCAGGGGAGCTTGAGTCTGGAGGAGTCGGTTCTGGACTCCCTAAACACTGTGATGAGCAGTGCCTACACCAAGGTACAGCAGTCACTCAACGGGGCTCTGGATGCAACGGACAGAGAGGCCATAGCCACCGAGCTCGAAGAGCTGCAGAAGCATATGTTTGATCTGATGAACAGCAAGAATGCATCAGGTGAATATATCTTTGGCGGCAATCAGAGCCAAACCCAACCCTTTATCAAAGATAGCAGTGGTATCTATCAGTTCCAGGGGGATACAGGGCAGCGCTTTGTTCAAGTATCCCCATCGGTGCGCATTGCTTCCAATGACTCGGGTCTGGAGTTGTTTCAGGCTGTACCGACCCGGCGTACGGCGACTGCCAATACGGCCAATATTGCTGTGGGGGTAGGGGATCAAGGGCAATTTGATACCTTCTACCGTTCAAACTATGACCCGGTTACCCCTGCGAATAATAGCTATACCGTCAATACCTTGGCGGGGGCACCTCCTCAATACGAGATCCGCAACGCCAGCGGTACCCTGATGCAGAGTGGTGAGTACACTCAAGGTCAAGCCATAAACTTCAATGGATTGGAATTAACGGTTGATGTGGTTGCTCCGGGGGCGGCACAAAGCTTCGATCTGACACCGCCGAAGAACGACAATATCCTTAATACCATGAGTGACATGATTGGCGCACTGCGTGATCCAACCTTAACCTCGGAGCAGTTTAAGGATGTGGTGGCGGATAGTGAGGTACATCTCAATAAGGCTCGTGATACGGTCAACGTTGCGATCGGCCACTTGGGCGGCCGCATGAATAACCTGGAAGATGTGCTCAACTCCAACGAGGGGCTGACCAATTTGAATCTGGAGTCCAGGGCGACGGTTTCTGAGATCGATCTGTATGAAGCTATCTCCAATGTAAGCAAAGAGAACTCGGCGTTAAGTATTGCTCAGCAAGCGTATACCCTGGTAAATAAAACGACGCTGTTTAGTTATTTGTAATCCTTCCCTTGCAGCTATCATGGCGGTTATTAACTTAACCGCCTGCTGCTATTTCCTTGTCATTCCACAAAACATATACCTTCCAAATATTAATACTGATACTGGCAAATGGTTCATTCTGGTCCGATCAGTAACGCTTAAGTGTCTTGTTCTATAGTTACCCATTTCGCGCCTCACCTATCCTATTGATATGTATGAGATTGTAAATTTTTCTGTGTAACTGGCGGCTAATCACGGTCCGAGCC
>JBOFBS010000201.1:0-1864 GCA_051645725.1 Aeromonadaceae bacterium
TGGGGGTGAGCTTTGTGCATGGCTCCAACGATGGCCAGAAGGGCATCGGTCTGGTCATGCTGGTGCTGATCTGCATGGCGCCAGCCTACTTCGCGCTGGACATGAATAGCCGCTCTTACGATCTGGACCGCACCCAGGATGCCAACCAGCGCATCATGGAAATCTACAAGCGAAATCAGGATGCGGTAAGTGGTGTTATCAACTTCAACTCAGCTTCTGCTGTGCAAGAAGAGCTGATGACTCACTGTTCAGCAGACAGCGTGCTGCAGGCGATGAACACTCTGGATGCCCGTCTTGGTGCCGTACGTACCTATGAAGAGATGAGCCTGACCGATCGCCGTGAAGTGCGTCGTCTGCTGCTCTGTATCGATGACACCGCACGCAAGGTTTCCAAACTCTCTCTGCCGGCCAAGGAGCTGACCGATCTGGCCAAATGGCGCAAGGATCTGACTGCGACTGCCGAATACGCTCCGACCTGGGTGATCGTCTCCATCGCGATGGCGCTGGGTTGCGGCACCATGGTGGGCTGGCGTCGTATCGTGCACACCGTTGGTGAGAAAATCGGTTCTACCGGTATGACCTATAGCCAGGGGATTGCTGCCCAAATCGCTGCGGCCAGCTCCATCGGTATTGCCAGTCTGACCGGTATGCCGGTATCGACCACCCACATTCTTTCCTCTGCGGTGGCGGGTACCATGGTGGCCAACAAGTCAGGCCTGCAAAGCCAAACCATCAAGACCATTCTGATGGCGTGGGTGCTGACCCTGCCGCTGACCATGCTGCTCTCTGGTGGGCTGTTTATCATCAGCCATCATCTGTTCGCATAATGTCTTCAAGCGTTTATATACCAAAGGGCCTTCGGGCCCTTTTTTATTTCGACATGAGTTCCATCCCCCTTTTTTTCCTATCGATTAGAGCCTGCAGCATCCTGCTAATTCAGATTGATATTATGAAGAGCGACTACTAACAAGTAGGGTGGGGGAGGGATAAGGGATATCTCCTTATTGGTACAAGCAAAAGGCCACATAGTGTGGCTCTTTGTTTTTTATCGGTGTTTATTGCAGTCGCGTTATCCTGCGATACCCGGTCATAGATAGTATTTCACCCATAGACATAAGCAAGAGCGCCGTAGCCAAGCGCTTTCCAATCAGCCTCAGTGATCTCGATTCACTGGAACCTAGGTAGTTAGTACATGTAATTAGCGGAGGGGAGGGATAACAGTATTTCCAGCCAGAAAACCACAGCTAAAAAATATACGATTACATGATGCAGCATTTGCTGCGTTGTGAACTAGGGAATAGGTTTTGGCTCAATCTATAACACTATTCCAGATATATGTCAGATTGTGGTTTTATATGGAGCTGACTTAATCTGGAGAGTGGATTGATTCCTTACATCTCAATCACATTGACAGTCCAGGTGTAATCAGCGACTTTGCAATAATGAGTCGAAATGAGCCCCATATGCCAACAAACTTGTTTGTGATTTGAACCTTTGTGACCACATTTCGAATAAATAGAATTCAGGTATTTAGTTTTCAGGGAATAAACCTAGGACGTCACAGGTCCGCTCTACACCGGGCCGTGGCTCAATGACGATCTTGCCCTCAGCCGAATGGTCCCCGATATCGGTATTACACAGACGCATTGGCAACGGATAACTAGGTGAATGTCACCCATAAAAAAAGAGCCACACATTGTGTGGCTCTTTGCTTGTTCTAACAAGAACTATTAAGGACGACCTGCCGGGCAAGAAGCCACATTGACTGCTGCGGTGCTACCACCGTGACGGCCAGAGCTAACCACTTCGCCACGAACCAGAGGCGGATAGTCCACCGGCTCACGAGCGGGCAGGGCAGGAGCTT
>JBOFBS010000202.1:0-13618 GCA_051645725.1 Aeromonadaceae bacterium
AAGATACCGGTGCACCGGCACCGGTTCGCACCCTGCAGATCGGTGGTGAAGTCTCAGGCTGTGTGGTCGATGATGAAAAAAATCAGCTCTACCTGGCCGAAGGGGCTGCCGGGATCTGGCGCTATGGCGCCGATCCCGAGACGGGTCTGGTTCGCCAGATGGTCGATGCCATTGGTCTGGGTGAACTCGAAGAGATCGAGGATGTCGGGCTCTTTATCGGTGAAGAGGGAACGGGCTATCTGCTGGCGGCCGATAACAGCAAGGGGATCCAGGTCTATGACCGCAAAAAGGGGAAGTGGCTCACCACACTGAGCGTTGCCGCGGGATCACAGGTCGGTGCGGTAGAGGAGTATAACGGCGTCACCACTAGCCCGGCCGGCCTGCTCATCGAAGATGATAAGGATAGCAAGCTGATCTCCTTGAGCCTGTTGGCCCAGAGCAGCAAGCTCGCTTGGCAAGCCAAGGATCTGCGAGCCCTGAGTCAGGCGGGTGTTGACCCTATCTACCCGGTAGCAGAAACCCCCGAGATGGATGACGATGGCGATGCTGCCGATGATCCTGCTATCTGGATCAACCCGCAGGATACCAGCAAGAGCCTGGTGATCGGCACCAACAAGCAGGCAGGTTTGCTGGTCTACGGTTTGGATGGATCCCTCATCCAGCAGTTGGACGATGGCGAGATGAATAACGTGGATCTGCGTGACAATGTCGCGCTGGGTAGCGATCGCATCACCCTGGTTGCCGCGACCAATCGCAGCAGCAACACGGTAGCCCTCTATGCGCTGGATAACAGCACCCCGGATAGCCCCCTGACCAAGCTGACCGCCACCGGCAGCAACACCCTGAATGGTGAACTGATCTCGGCGGTAGACGAAGTGTATGGGCTTTGCCTCTATCAGGACGATGTCGCCACCTACGTCTACCTCAATGGCAAGGATGGTCACATTGAGCAGTGGCAGATTGGTGGCTCGGCCAAGGCCCCCACTGGCGAGAAGGTGCGTACCCTGAGTGTGGCCAGCCAGCCTGAAGGATGTGTCGCCGACGATGCCAGCCATACCCTCTATGTGGGTGAAGAAGATGTGGGGATCTGGAGTTTTGATGCCCGTGCCAACGGTGCCAGCACTGCCACTAGCATAGACAAGGTGGGCAAGGGCAACCTGACTGCCGATGTCGAAGGGCTGACCGTTTATGCCGATGGCAGCCGCAAGTGGCTCATCGCCTCTTCTCAGGGCGACAACAGCTACGCGGTTTACGACATGAATAACAACCACAAGGTGCTGGGACGCTTCGCCCTGCTGGCCAACGATAACGCGGGTGTCGATGGCACCATGGATACCGATGGCATTGCGGCAGTAGCGGGTGATCTGGGCCCACTCTACCCGCAGGGGATCTTTGTGGCTCAGGATTTCAATAACGTCGATAGCGGTTACGGTAGCGAAAACCAGAACTTCAAGTTTGCCTCCATGGCCGAGATCATCAGCGCCATCGAGGCCAAGTAAACCTCAGGGCAAGGGGCTGCGCAACGGTCGTATCGCCGTTAACACCCTTTGCCCCCTAGGTCAGGTATCAATCCGAAACCCACTCTTGGGTTTCGGATTTTTTTAGGAACCCTGTAGTGGACACCCACTCTAGAAAACCTGTAGTAGACACTCACTGCCCTGCCCACGGGCTGTCCCACTGAACACCCAACATCTCCAGCTCCTTAGTTAAGTCATGTCACTCAAGCCGATACTCTCCACCTTGTCGCGGCCAATCCATTGGTGCTCTGGCTGATGCCACGCCGCCCTGCTGGCTTCTGCGTTAACCGTGGCAACACGCTACACTTAGAAGGCCATGTATTACTGCATGCGCAACCGGGAGCTATCATGACCTACCTCATTGCCTGTCCTGCCTGTCATGCACAGAGCCTTGACCCTCGATACAGCCCCTATACCTGCTCACATTGTGGCAAAACGTTTGAAATCATCGGTTTTTGCCCGACCTGTCATACCGAGCTGGCAAAACTACAGTGCTGCGCCACCAATTTTTTCTGTAACCACTGCAATTTGCTCATCTCCAAACGACAAGTCGAGTTCAGGCTGACCGCTATCCCAGGAGACTCGGCAACCTAAGCCCAGGCCCCTCTAGCTGTCGCTTGAGAACCAGTAGGCCATCAAGCTGACGCCCAAAACCCGTTGAACGCCTTCACTTATCCCTGGCGTTGCTATTGCTGCAACACTCCTCTTGCAAGAAGCGAATGATCTCATCAAGCACTTCATACCGGGATACACACAACAGCGTCCTACCCTCCCGGTTTTGTCTGATAAGCCCGGCTGAAACCAGCGCTGCTATGTGATGACTCAGCGTAGAGCCCGGGATAGCCAATTGCTGTTGCAACTCCCCAACGGCGAGACCCTCGCTACCCGCTTTTACCAGGTGTTTGTAAATGAACAGCCTGGTTGGATGTCCCAACTCCTTCAACGCCTTGGCGACTTCATCTAGCTGCATAAGCTCTCCACTTGACCCACACATTTCGACAATAACAGAAATATATTGTCACAGCATATATTTCGAGTATTCTAGAAATAAAGAAACAAAGCAAAAGGAGAACAATCCATGAGTGACTGGGTACCTATGGCCCTGAATGCAAGCCAAATGCTAATCGTGCTCACCCTAGAACTGTCACTGCTCTTTCTGTTGATTAGTGCCGGAGTCAATTGGTTGCGAAGTAAAGTACCTGACCACAAGATACAAGCGATCATGGGGAACCGACAGGGGAAAGGCTATCTGACCGCCACCTTGCTCGGTGCTATTACACCGTTTTGCAGTTGCTCGACCATCCCCATGCTAAGAGGCATGCTGCAAGCCAGAGCGGGGTTTGGACCCACGCTGACGTTTCTGTTCGTCTCCCCTTTGCTTAACCCGATCATAGTTGGATTGATGTGGGCCACGTTCGGCTGGAAGATAACCGCTTTGTATTCGCTCATCGCCTTGAGTGTCTCTGTCGCCGCAGGCTGGGCGCTCAACAAGCTGGAGTTCGCTCGTTTTGTCATTCCCATGAGTGATCACTCGCCCTCTGGCCTCTCCTGCTGTGCCGCAAAAACGAGCGCTCAGCCGGACAGTCCGCGTGTTACGGATCCCAAAGCAAAGCAGCCATTCCGGGCGTTCAAACCCACTACAGCCTCCTGCTGTGCCAGCCCGGTGCGCAAGCTTCCGACGCCCAAGGTGGTTAGCAACACAAACTGCTGTACGAGCAGCCAGAATCCGGTAAGCAGATCACTCCCCCCCTCGCCCTGGAAGCGTGCCTTTGCTGACGCCTGGCAACAGCTCAAAGAGGTGGCCCCCTACCTCGCAATCGGGATCCTCGTCGGCTCTCTCATCTATGGTTTTGTTCCAGCACAGTGGATTGCCGACCATGCGAGTGCCGATAATCCATTTGCCATCGTGCTCAGTGCCGTTATAGGCATCCCACTCTACATACGCGCTGAAGCTGTCATCCCTCTGGCGTCCGTCTTGCTGGGCAAAGGGATGAGCATAGGTGCCGTAATGGCACTGATCATTGGTAGTGCAGGCGCCAGTATTACCGAGGTGATTTTGCTCAAGTCCATGTTCCGCATGCCCATGATTATCGCATTTGTCTGCGTCATCCTGGGTATGGCCATTACCATGGGCCATCTGGCGTTGTTTTTTTTCTAAATAGGCAAGGGCAGCCCAGCCACCAAGCCGCTCCCCTTATGGCCAACAGGGACCTTAACCCGTCCCTGTTGGCTGTAGTCCCTCCTCCGATTCACTGCTGCCGGGTCATCGCCAGCAGGGTATCGGCAACGCCCTTGGTGCGGGCGGCGTTATCGGCTGTCAGGCTGCTCACCTGCTCCAGGGAGTGCAGCATGGCGGTCAGCTCGCCAACGGCGCCGGATTGTCCCTCGATCTCCTGGGCCACCTCCCGGATATCGGCGCCAAGCGAGAGGATATCCTGACTGATACCGGTCGCACTCTGGCGGGATTTCTGCGCCAGGGTCCGCACCTCGTCGGCGACCACAGCAAAACCGCGTCCCAACTCGCCGGCGCGAGCGGCCTCGATGGCAGCATTGAGCGCCAGCAGGTTGGTCTGATCGGCGATTTGCTGGATCACCTGCACCACGCTCTGGATGCGTTCGCTGGAGTGGGCCAGCTGTCGGGCACTGGCGGCAACCTCCTGGGCTTGATGCGCCATGCTGTTGATGGTAACCCCCGCCTCCTCGACGGCAGCGGCCTGGGTCTGGACATGGCCGGTCAACTCATCGACCGACTGGTGCAGATCACTGGCACAGCTCTGTAGCTCGCAGGCCATGCGTTCACGCTCCTGCTGGGCTTCTTGCAGAAAGCCCCCCAGCTCGCCCAGCCCATCAAACAGAGGTCGCAGACTGGCATCCAGTTGCTGGTTGTCGAACAGAGGCTGGTAATCATGCTGCTTGAACTGATTCAACTGCTTGACCACCACCTGATTCAGACCAATCAGCTTCTTGATATGGCGCTGCAGGAAGAATGCCTTGAACTCACCATAGTGGCTGACAAACTGATCAATAAACTCATCCTGAAAATCACCCGTGGCGCCCCGGGTGTCAAACCAGAAGATGGCGGTCAGGGTCTGGTTAAGATTAAGGCCGAGGATCTCGCCAAAGGTGGAGGCACCGATGACAGGTATACCGGCAAAGACCTGCTCCATCCCTGTGAGTTCAGCGGCATTATTCAAGCGGCGCAGCACACAGTCATTGAGCAGACCGACCAGCGGCTTGCCACGCTTGCCCTGCATAAAACGGGCAAGATCCTGACGAGTGGTATCGATAAGCGGCGTACGCTTGACCATCACCAACTCCTCACCGGGAGCCACATCGCAATAGAGGTGTACCAGTTCACCGCTGACATCGATGGATTGCACCGAGCGGACGAACAGCTCGCTGCCGACCCGGATGGCAAAGGAGTAATCGGCCAGATGAGCCTCCAGTTGTGACGGCTGGCAGCCTAACTGCCGACTGAGCAGCTCGACCATCGACATGATGTGACCATGCCGATCCACCACCTGACGTATGGTGCGATCCTCCAGCGAGGCCGTCAGCACATTGAAACTGAAGTCGGTCGGCACAAAATTCTGACTCTTGAAGACGCCAAAACGCATGTGGGGCGCCATCTTGATAAAGGTGATGAGCGCATGGTTTTCCAGCCGTTGCTGGCCATCGTGCAGATAGGTGTGCTGGAAGTCGAATTTGCCACCGGCCGAGCCGCCGACAAACAGACAGGGAAAACGTCCAGACTGATAGAGTGCCTCCATGAAGAAGGACTCCGAACGGGCGAGACCATCAAATTGCACGTAGGCTAGGGTGTCATGATGGTCGATACGCATAGGGAGTGCCAGGTTCCGCAGCGTGGCCACCAGCTTCTCGATACGCTGACTCATGCTGACTCGTTGTTGTCCACCACGCAGATCCTCGCTGCCCAGCGGGACACGCACGGTTTGGGCGTTGGCAATAAGATCACAACCAAAACATTGCAGCACTATGTCGTGCCACTGCCCATCGATACTGCAATAGAGCTTGCCGGGGGTCTGGTTGCACAACATACCGGCACTGCTGCTCAAGCTCAGGGTCACGTCAGGAAACTGCTGCTTGATGCGCCCGGCAATGGCATTGATGTCCAGATGGGGCGAAACAAAGCCCATGACCAGCCGGGGTGACCACCCCAGTGAGGCCAGCTCCCTGTCGAGCTCGCGCTCCGTGCAATGCAATACGGTCGCGGTAGCCTCTTGGCGCGAGAGCAGTGACTTTAGTGGCGAGAAAATACTCATGTGAACCTCGTGACAATGGGGAGCCTTGATCCGACTGAGATCTGTCGCTTGTGGTTTGGCAAACGGCCATGGCTATGCCAACAAGCATAGAAAACGTTACCAATTTGTACCATAAGGAACCCAATTACTGCGGGAGAGATCAATTGTTCAGGCTCATCAACACCGGGAAACAAGGAAATCGGTGAAGAGACAAAGAAAGGGACAATGAAAGAGACAAGCGAGACATGGAGCAAGAGATAGATGGAGCAAGACATGGAAGCAAGACATGGACACCCACTTTCGTGGGAGCAAGAGATGGACACCCACTTTCGTAGAATTCAGCCTCAAGAGCGTGCCGGAGACAATCTTTACCCTCACTCAAGGTGTTTAATGGAGCCCCCTATCCAAGCCTGCTCTAGCCAAGAGCGAGCTCTTGATAAGGAGATGGCGCCAATAAGTTGAGAGTGGCATCTAGCCACTCTCCCTATCTATCGAGGTGTCAGCAACCCCTCCCATTTGTTACGCACTCACCCGCGACAGAGGGTGTTGGAGCAAAGATTGGGAGGAGAGGTCACCCCCCCCATATACTCTCTACCTCTAAGTTTGACGCCAGCGCTGGGTGTGGGCCAGCAGGGCGCGACTTAACAGCAGCTGCAGCAACTTGACGGCCATGGCGGCAAACAGTATGAGGCAGGCCATGGCGGCGGCAGCGGCCGTATTGCCGGAGTCCTCCATGTTCAGGACAGCCACCGAGCCCAGCACACTATCGCTGTCATACAAGAAGATCACCGCCGAAGTGGTGGTCATGGCATTGACGAACAGATAGATGAAGATCTCCAACGCGGCGGGCAGACAGACTGGCAGGGTCACACGCCAGAAGGCGCGCCAGAGTGGAATGCGTAACGAGACAGCTACCAGCTCCAGCTCCCGGGGTAACTGCTTGAGGCTGGTCAAGGCTGTCATATGGCCCACCGTATAGTAGTGCATGACGCAGCAGAGGGTGAGCAGCGCCATGGAGCCCCCCAGGCTATGCAGCGGATTGCCCGGCTGGTTGAAGAAGAAGATATAGCCCAACCCCAGCACCATGCCAGGAACCGCCAGCGGCAGCATGGCCAGCAGATGCAACAGCTGCCGCAACGGGGCAAACTGCCGCCCCTTCTCCTGGGCATAGGCCAGCAGCAGAATAAGTAGGCTCCCCACCAGCGCCGTCAGGGCGCCAAGTTTGAGGGTGTTATAAAAGGGCAGCCAACCGTAGACGCTGTTGCCATCGAACTGGTAGTTCTCCAGCGTCAATCCCAGATCATAGGGCCAGAAGCGGATAAGCGAGCCGTAGATCGCCATGCCTATGATGGCGATGACCAGCAGGCCACACATCAGACACCATATAAATGCCAGCGTGTCCCTGACGCCGTGAGGCTTTGGCTGGTAGGGCACGGAGCGGGTCGAGGCCTGCTCCTGCATGCGTCGCCGCACCCTGTGCTCAATCACAAAGGAGAAGAGGGCCGGTAACAGCAGCATGATGCTCGCCACCGCCCCCAGCGCAAAATTGTGCATGCCCACCACCTGGCGGTAGATGTCGGTGGCCAGCACATTGAACTGACCGCCCAGCACCTTGGCCACCCCGAAGTCGCAGATGGCCAGGGTGAAGACGGCAATGGCGGCGCTGAGAATGCCGTAACGGGCCCCCGGCAGCGTCACCGTCATGAAGGTGCGCAGGGGTGAGCTGCGCAACACCCTGGCGGCCTCGTACAAGCGGGCATCACTATGAGAGAGCGCCGTGGTGAGGATCATCAGAGCATGGGGAAAACACCAGAAGCCCAGCCCCAGCAGTATGCCGCCCAACCCATAGATGCTCCCCTCGCCCAGCAGCGGCTTGGCGACCCCCTGATTGCCAAACCAGTAGACCAGACTGATGGCAGGCAGCAGCGAAGGCATCAGCAGCGGCGAGAGCCCCAGCAGACGAAACCACCCCTTGCCCGGCATACAGGTTCGGGTCAGGGCATAGGCGTAACCGAAGGCCACCAGCACCACCAGTATGGTCAGTAAAGCCCCGACCTGCAGGGTATTGCCGATGGCGCTGAGCAGGCCCGCCTGCCCCATATAGTCACGAAAGTTGGCCAGACCGACAAAGTTCCCTTCGCCATCGAGCAGACTCTGACCCAGCATGGCCAGCAGTGGCGCCAGCAACCCCAACAGCAGTATGCCAACCCCAAGCAGCAGGCACAGCAGTAGAGGCAGGCTCTGCCACGACAGGCCACCTAGGCTGCGCGCCAGATAGCCATGGTGGCTGGCCGGACGAGCATCCTGATCTGGCATGCTGACTCTTCCAAGTTCAGCATTTGACCGGCCTTTGCTCTTTGTTTCAGGCTCGGGCTCAGCCTCCTGTATTGATGGCCGTGGGGAGAGTACGGATACAAGATCTGATGCCAGAACCCCTTCGGGTAACGCGCTCATGCCACCGCCTCCTGACGGAAATAGTGCATGGCCGATTCCGGCCAATGGAGGGAGCAGCGTTCACCACTGCGCCAACGACTACCCTGAGTGAGTGGGAGCTGCACCTCCACAGGCTGTAGACCCAGGTAACTCTCGGCCTGACAGTGCAACCTTAACTGGCTCCCCTGATACTCGACCCGACTGATGGTTGCGGCCAAACCTCCTGCGCCAGGCTCCGCCAGGTGGATCGCCTCAGGCCGCAGGGCAATCTCGACCTTACCGCCAGCCGGCAGCCCGGCCAGACCACAGGCCAGTGGCACCTCATTGAGCCGGACTTCGCGTTCATTGATCACCAGTGCGGTCAGAAAGTTCATGCTGCCAACAAAGCTGGCGACAAAACGGCTCTCGGGACGGCCATAGATCTCGGCAGGCGTGCCCACCTGGACTATCCGTCCCCCATCCATCACCACGATGCGATCGGCCATGGCCAGCGCCTCCTCCTGATCGTGAGTCACCATTATGGTGGTGATATTGAGCTTCTGTTGCAGGGCGCGGATCTCGCCGCGCAGATGATGGCGCACCTGGGCATCCAGTGCCGAAAGGGGTTCATCCAGCAGTAGCAAAGAGGGCGACAGGGCCAACGCCCGCGCCAGGGCCACCCGCTGCTGCTGCCCGCCTGATAGTTGTCCCGGGTACTTGTGGGATTGATCATTAAGCCCGACCAGTGACAGCCAGTGTGCAACTTGCTTGGCCAACGCCTCCTTGCCAAGCCCCCGGCACTGCAGACCAAAGGCAATATTCTGGGTTACCGTGAGGTTGGGAAACAGGGCGTAAGATTGAAAGACGATACCAAAATCGCGGCGCTCTGGTGGCAGGAGCGTCACCTCCTTACCCTGCTGCATTATGGTGCCCGATGAGGGGAGCTCTAAGCCGGCTATGGTACGCAACAAGGTGGTCTTGCCGCAGCCGGAAGGCCCCAGAAAGCAGATGAACTCCCCCTGCTCGATGGCAAGTGAGATGTTCTGCAAGACACGATGTGAACCGAAGTGCTTCTCCAGATCATCAATGGCAAGGTACGGGGTCGTCATGGTAAATCCTCCTATCTGGTATATACCAGCATGACGTACCAGTGTGACGAGAAAATGACAACGCACAAAAAATGACGGGCTGATCCTGGATCAGCCCGTCACACTATAGCCTGGTTATTTGACTCTTTTATGGCCTAATCAAGGCTTTTTCGGCTCACTCTTGCCATCGAAGGCGTCACTCCAGCGCTTGAGAATCGCTTCCCGCTCCGAGGCCGCCCAGCCAAAGTCATTCTTGATCATCTGCTTGTTCACATCCTCAGGATAGAAGGGCAGCTTCTGGGCGACACCGGGAATGGCCACCACGGCAAAGAACTTGTTGTACAGCACATTGGCTTCGTGAGAAGCGGTGAAGTCCAGCAATTTCCGCGCCGCCTCCTGCTTGCTGCTACTGGCCATGATGGCAGCAGCCTCCATGTCCCAACCCGAGCCTTCAGCAGGGTAGATCACCTCGATGGGTGCGCCCTTCTTCTTCAGCGTGGTGGCAGGGAAATCAAAGGAGATCCCCACCACTGTCTCGCCGCTGGCTGCCAGTTTGCACGGGGCCGAGCCGGAGTGAGTGTAGCGCTCTATGTTCTGGTGCAGATCGGCCATGTACTTCCAGCCGGCATCATTGCCCATGCTCTGCAACCAGCCGGAGACGCTCAAAAAGCCGGTGCCGGAGGAGCTGGGGTTGGGCATGATGATCTTGCCACGATAGACAGGCTTGGTCAGATCCGCCCAGCTCTTGGGTTGTGGGATCCCCTGCTTCTTGGCTTCCACCGTATTGAAACAGATGGCGCTGAACCAGGCATCCAGTCCCACCCAATGGGGCTCGGCGCGACTGTCACGAAAACGGCTATCGAGCTTGTCGAGCCCCTTGGGGGCATAACCGGCCAGCATCTGCTGCTGATCCAGTAACATCAGGCTGGTCGCCGCCACCCCCCAGATCACATCAGCCTTGGGGCTGGCTTTCTCGGCCAGCAGGCGGGCTGTGATGACACCGTTGGAGTCGCGTACCCACTTGATCGCGATATCCGGGTTCTGCCGTTCGAACGCCTGTTTGAAATCAACCAGTTGCTCTGGCTCGAAGGCGGTATAGACAGTCAGATCCGTGGTGGCAGCCAGGCTCGCCTGGCTGGTGAACAGGGCGATGGTACTGCCGAGGTAAACCATGATTCCGTTTTTCATTTCTGCTCCTTGTTTTGTTGGTCTAAACCAGATGACAAGCAGCAGGGTAAAAAGCCTTTGTGACGATTCGATGACCCCTGCGCAAAAAATGGCAGGCACAGCGCCAGCGCGTCGAAACCGGGCCGAGAAGAGAGGGGGGCCTAACGCGCGGTATCCACTTCAATCTCCAGCGAGTCGTGGCACCAGTACTCCAGATCAAAATCCAGGATGCGACCATGCTGATCGAAGTTGAGCCGCTCCAGCAGCAGGGCGGGCAGGCCTGAGCTGGTGCCCAGTAACCTGGCCACCGGATCCGGCAGAGAGGTAACGTGGAAGGTGAGCTGCATGCGGGCATATTGCAGCTGATAGTGTTGCTCATAGATCTCGGTCAGGCTGCCGTTGAGATCCCGCTCCAACAGAGCAGGTACCCGCTCGGGCAGACAGTAGTTTTCGCAATAACAGATGGCGCGACCATCGGCAAAACGACGGCGCTTGAGCAGGTAGATGGTATCGAAAGCCTTAAGCCCAAGGCGCTCGCGGATCCCGGCCGGGACCGCCTGCAGCGACTTTTCCAGCAGCTCGGTACGTGGCTCACCGCCCTGCTCTCGCACCATGCGATGAAAGTTGGTGGTGAGGGTAGGATTGAGCCGTAAACGCGGCGGCGTGACAAACCAGCCTCGCCTCTCCTGCCGGTAGATGAGGCCATTAGACTCCAGCTGCACCAGCGCTTCGCGTATGGTGACCCGGGTGGTGGCATATCGCTCGCACAATTCGCGCTCGGAGGGAAGTTTGTCTCCTGCCAGCAGCGCCCCTCCCCGGATCTGAAGCGCCAGTTCATCTTTTATCCGCAGATATTGCGGTTTGCCACTTGCCACACCAGCCATAACGAACCCCGTTGTAACCCTTGGTTTTTACCGAAAAAACTGCCGAACACCATACGGTATCCCGCCCACGGCTCCTAGCCGACTTGATGAATTTTTTGTTGCACAGAGGGTTGGGGGTTTGACCTGACATGACTCCTCGCCCAGAATGCCCGCATTCTGGTATATACCAAGGAGCATCCACTATGTTGATCCCCCCACCGCGCCGCCACGACTACCTGCTATTGACACCCGGGCCCCTCACCACCTCTCAAACGGTGCGTGAGGCCATGCTGCACGATAGCTGCACCTGGGATGATGACTATAACCTGGGGGTGGTGGAGCCCATACGGGCCGAGCTGGTCCGTCTTGCTACCTCACGCGATCCGGACGCCTATACCGCCGTCTTGTTACAAGGCAGTGGCAGCTATCTGGTGGAGAGCGTGCTCGGCTCGGCGCTGACGGCTGAACATAAGCTGCTGGTGGTAAACAACGGCGCCTATGGTGCCCGCATGGTGGAGATGGCCAAACGCCTGGCCATAGAGGTAATAGAATTTGACTGTGGTGAAACACAACGCCCGGATCTGGCGGCACTGGAGGCCACCATTGCGGCGACGCCGGGTCTCACCCATCTGGCCATGGTGCACTGCGAAACCACCACCGGCATGCTCAACCCTCTCGAAGAGGTGGCGGCCCTCTGCCGTCATCATGGTTTGAGCCTGATCCTGGATGCCATGAGCAGCTTTGGCGGCATACCGCTGGATGTGGCCACTCTGGGCATAGACTTTCTAATCAGCTCCGCCAACAAATGTATTCAGGGGGTGCCGGGGTTTGGCTTTGTCATCGCCCGGCGTGAGGCCATGGCTCGCTGCGCCGGCAACGCCCGCTCCTTGTGTCTGGATCTGCATGCCCAGTGGCAGACCATGGAGCAACAACAAGGCAAGTGGCGCTTTACCTCGCCGACCCATACTGTGCTGGCCTTTGCCCAGGCCCTGCGCGAGCTCGATGCCGAAGGGGGGATCTGCGCCCGCCACCGCCGCTACCAGCATAATCAGCACACTCTGGTTGAGGGGATGGCCCCGCTGGGCTTTACCCCCCTGCTGCCCCGGGCCTGGCAATCCCCCATCATCACGGCGTTTTACTCCCCCGCGCATCCTGACTACGACTTTGGTCGCTTCTACCAGGCCCTCAAGGCACAGGGTTTTGTCATCTATCCGGGCAAGGTTTCCCAGACCGACTGTTTTCGCATCGGCAATATAGGCCATCTCTTTGCCGAGGATATCACCCGACTGCTGGCGGCCATGGCTGATGCCCGTTACTGGCAAGGCAGTGCACAGCCGCAAGCGATGGAGCAACCGGTATGACAGGCAGAGTGTGGGACTGTGGCAGTAACCGGGAGAGCCGTGGCCGCAACGACAGCGAGGGGGATATCAACCTGGGAGCCGAACGCGCCGCCTGGCAAGCCGAGCAGCAGGATCCGGACACCCAAGTCTGCCTGGCCGAGGATAGCCGCTACTTTTTGCATCAGGCTCTCTCCACCCCCTGTCTGGATGTCCTGGCCAGCGCCCGCGGCTGCACCCTGACCGATCTGGCCGGACGGGAGTATCTGGACTTTCACGGCAACAACGTCCACCAGTTGGGCCATGGTCATCCCGAGGTGGTGGCCGCCGTTACGGCCCAGCTCGCTACCCTCCCCTTTGCCCCGCGCCGCTTCACCCATCCCCTGGCAGTCGAGTGCGCCCGGGCGCTGGCAGGGCTGGCCCCCGACGATCTCAACCGTGTGCTGTTTGCCCCCGGAGGCACGGCGGCCATTGGCATGGCCCTGAAGCTGGCCCGCTTTATCACCGGCAATCACAAGGTGGTCTCGCTCTGGGACTCCTTTCACGGCGCCTCCCTCGATGCCATCTCGGTCGGTGGAGAGGCCTGCTTTCGTCAGGGCATGGGCCCTCTGCTGCCCGGCGTGGAGCGCATTCCGCCACCGACCCGTTACCGAGGCGTCTGGTATCGCGGTGAAGGCGAGGATCTGCACTATGCCGATTACCTGGAATATGTGATTGAAAAGGAGGGTGGCATAGGCGCCTTTATCGCCGAGCCTATCCGCAATACCGATGTGCAGATCCCCTCCAAAGCCTATTGGCAGCGCATCCGCCAGATCTGCGATCGCCATGGGGTGCTGCTGATCGCCGACGAGATCCCCAACGCCCTGGGGCGCACCGGCCGCTGGCTCAGCATGGAGCACTTTGGCATCACGCCGGACATCATCTGTCTGGGCAAGGGGCTCGGCGGAGGCATAGTGCCCTTCGCGGCCATGA
>JBOFBS010000203.1:0-2206 GCA_051645725.1 Aeromonadaceae bacterium
CAAACGTGCAGAGGAGAGTAAACCCTCTATCCCGACTTTCGAGGCTGCAGCTCGGGAGGTTCATTCCAAACTGCTACCTGGATGGAAAAACCCCAAACACGGCAAACAGTGGATCTCGACACTCGAGCAGTATGCATTCCCCATGATTGGCCAGTACACAATTTCTGCCATCACTCCTGCACAGATAGCCGAAGTCTTAATGCCGATCTGGTTGGAAATCCCTGAAACGGCCAGCCGTGTGAAACAACGGCTGCATGCGGTCATGGCTTGGGGCTGGGCACACGGTCACTGCCAAGCAAATCCGGTCGATGTCGTAAATCACTTGCTCCCACTACAACCCAGCAAAGCCGTTCGTACAGAGCATCAGCCAGCCATGCCTTGGCGTGATATTCCAACCTTTGTTCAGCAGCATCTGAGGACAGCACAACGTTACGATGTAACTCGCTTAATGCTGGAGTTCTTGATCCTGACGGCTTGCCGCTCAGGTGAAGTGAGAGCCATGAAATGGTCAGAGGTAGACTTGGAAGCAAAGATCTGGACCTTGCCAGCGGAACGAATGAAGGCCAAACAAATGCATCGAGTCCCGTTATCTCTTCGAGCCGTCGAGATCCTGATGGGATTGCAGGGGTTGCATGATGAATTGGTCTTCCCTTCACCACGCGATCAAGTTCCACTATCAGATATGGTACTAACGACATTTTTGCGACGGGTAAAAGCACCGAGCTCTACTCCTGGCCGTTTGGCAACGGCACATGGCTTTCGTTCCAGCTTTCGCGACTGGTGCAGCGAGCAGAGCTATGCACGTGATCTGGCAGAACGAGCGTTAGCCCATACTGTGCAGAACAAGGTGGAAGCGGCATATCATCGGACTGACTTGCTAGACCAGCGGCGGCCCATGATGGATGCTTGGGCTGAGTTTGTGGCAGGTGATTTACTGAACAAATAAGAAGGAAGCGGCCATCTGGCCGCTTCTCTATTTTTTTGTGCCGATGGCAAAGAGGGTTCTCAGGGTCCCTCGGGAGTAGTATCTGACCGTAGAGCAACTCGCAGCGTCTTTGAACTGCACTACGAGAGCCTGACGGGCCTGCCCTTCTTCACCAGTTTGTAGTGGTCAATAAATCCGGACACTTGGTTAGGCCGAGTCTCGGCTTATGCTGGCGGTATTCCATCATTGTATTGATGTGGACGCTGCCAGTTGTAGTAATCCATCAGGTAATAACTGATATCCCGCTTCAGTGAGTATTTGATGGGCTATTACAGCAACATTCGTCCCCATCACTACAACGGTGGTTTGACACCAAATGAATCTGAGTGGCAGTATTGGGCTGCTTATAAAACCGTGGCCAGTTTTACTTGACCACTACATAACAACTGCGAAACTTTTTCCGGCAGACCCGGAAAGGGGCGTAAGTGAGGCCTGCAACTCTGAGTTTTTATCAAGGACGCTACGATTACGAACCACATATATCTGTCTTTCGCCACAACGCTGGTAACAGCGATAGCATTTCATCAATGATCTCTCGCCTATCGCTACCTGGTCTCCAGATGGTAACTATCGTCTGATTGATCCCTTGGCTGCCCACTTCAGTATCAAGCCTGTGGATATTTTTCCACTGTTGCGCATGAAGATGTGTCGGCAAGAATCCCCAGCCGCACCTTTGCTCCAGCAGGACGCGCAGCATCTCCAGTTCGTTAGTCATTATCGTATAGCCTGATATTTGCAGGCGACGCAAAAAGGACTCGTCGGAAGTCTTATGCATGATGATTTGGGGAAGTAGTGAGAGGTCGAGTAGCGAGAGTGGTGTCGTTATATCAGTAAACAGCGTTTTAGCGGCGTAGAAATCCATATCAATTGAGCCTAAAGCCCGCCATTCCATTTCATTCCCCACGCTATAGTTGCACGCCTGACAAATCCCCAGATCGGCCATGCCACTTACTAGCATTGCCTCTGCGTCGTCACGCGAAGCACTGATAAAACTTAAGCGAACCCCCCTCTTGGCCATAACGCCAATCAACGTCTGCAAAAATGCCCTGGGGACAAAAGGATCGTAGACAAGAGAAATGTTCCGCGTGGCACTTTTTGGCACCGCTCTGGCAAAGTCATCAAAAGCTTTCACTTGGCGCATCAGCAGATGCGCCTGTCGCTTAAGCTGTTCCCCTTCCGGCGTTAATCTTAAGCTTCGGCTTTCTGTGAGGAATAGCTCAT
>JBOFBS010000204.1:0-7016 GCA_051645725.1 Aeromonadaceae bacterium
AGTGAATACCAGCCTGTGTGGCCCTTCATCTGCTGGCACCACTCCAGAGCCAGGGTACTCTTGCCATAGCCAGCAGGGGCCGATAACAACCATAGCGCCGGGTCTGAAGGGCTGCTCAGCGGCGAACCAAGGCGCGCCCGAGAGACAACCTGAGGATGAGCCCGTGGGAGCGAAATTTTAAAGCGCAATAGCGTCAGAGAGCGTTCATCCATAAACCGTCATCTCATTATATGGCCGGATCAGTAAACAGTCGGTTCAACATGTAGCTAATAGAATCTGTCAGCTGCAGGCATATCCGGTCTGCCCCCGCTCCCAGCAGGGCTATCTGGAACCACACATTATCTACGCCAAGCTCCTCCAGCCGCAAGCTGAGTTAGGCAGTAACATGCCCGCAGCCTCGAGTGTGCCCTTAGCTGAGTGGATTAGGGTAATCACGAAGGGTAAACCCTGGTTTATCCGCACTGGTTTACCCTCTGTTTAGGCTTTTATCCCAGCCCGCTCCTGTATGAAATAGAGATTATTGTTATCCTCTAAACACGCTTGGCTTCTGACTATTCGAGGTTTTTCTTTCCGCGATACATCCATACATAGTATCGATGTACAACATGAGGTGACGGTATGCATCACTCACTCCCCCTGATCACCACACTGGTTGGCTCCCTGGTGCTGGCCTTTATCTTCGGCATGATAGCTCATCGCCTGCGCATCTCTCCCATGGTCGGTTATCTCATCGCCGGCGTATTCTGCGGCCCATTTACCCCAGGCTATGTAGCCGATCAGGCCCTGGCCCCTGAACTGGCGGAGCTTGGGGTCATACTCCTGATGTTCGGGGTCGGCCTGCACTTCTCCGTGAAAGATTTAATGAGCGTCAAACGCATCGCAATCCCCGGTGCCCTGGCGCAAATGGCCCTGGCCACCCTGATGGGCATGGGGTTAGCCGCCCTGTTGGGTTGGAGCCTGGTCGCCAGTCTGGTCTTTGGTCTCTCACTCTCCGTGGCCAGTACCGTCGTCTTGCTGCGCGCCCTGGAGGCACAGAACAATCTGGAGAGCCCGGAGGGGAAAATTGCCGTCGGCTGGCTGGTCGTGGAAGATCTGGGGATAGTGCTGGTGCTGGTGCTAGTGCCTCTGCTGGCCAGTGTCAGTCAGGAGGGGGCCGGCCCCATAGTCTGGATGGCGCTGCTGGGCGACATCGCCATGACGCTGGGCAAGGTGGCAGCCTTCGTCGCCCTGATGCTGATTGGTGGCCGCAAGGCGATTCCCTGGCTACTGGCTCACAGCGCCGCCACCGGCTCCCGAGAACTCTTCACCCTGGCCGTGCTGGCCATAGCTCTGGGGATCGCCTTCGGTGCCGCCAAGCTGTTTGATGTCTCCTTCGCCCTGGGAGCCTTCTTCGCGGGCATAGTGCTCAACAGCTCGGAACTCAGTCACAAGGCGGCTCACGACTCTCTGCCCCTGCGCGACGCCTTCGCCGTACTCTTCTTCGTCTCTGTGGGTATGATGTTCAACCCGGCTATCCTGCTGGAGGCGCCCCTGACTGTGCTGGCCACTGTGGCCATCATAGTGGTCGGTAAGTCATTGGCGGCCTTTACCATAGTTCGCCTGTGCGGCTACCCTAAGGTGACGGCACTGACCATCTCAGCCAGCCTGGCCCAGATCGGCGAACTCTCTTTCATCCTGCTGAGCCTGGCCATCACTCTGCAGATATTGCCATCCGTTGCTCGGGACATAGTGCTGGCTGGCGCCATTCTATCTATCCTGCTCAACCCTCTGCTCTTCAGCTGGCTCCAGCACTACGCCAGCCGCCTACAGGCGGTGCCAGATAGCGAGCCTCACACTGCAGCCCCCAGCCATGAGGAGCCCGAGCTGCCCCCCATGAGTGGACATGTGGTTCTGGTTGGCTATGGCCGTGTCGGCCGGCGAGTGGTGAGCCAATTGCAGGAGCGGGCCATTCCCTTCGTGGTGATAGAGCACGATGCCCAGCGGATAGCGGCGCTCCGGGAGGCGAACATAGCGGCAGTGCGTGGCAATGGCGTACTGGCCAGTGTGCTAGAGGCTGCCCATTTGGCGCAGGCCAGCCACCTACTGGTCGCCATTCCCAACGGTTTCGAGGCGGGCGAAGTGGTTAGCCAGGGACATAACTACCCCCAACTCCAGATCCTCTGCCGCGCACACCTGGACGATGCGGAAGCTGACTACCTGCGCCAGCAGGGTGCCCATCAGGTGATAGTAGGCGAAGAGGAGGTGGCCAGGCAGATGGTTCAGCGGCTGACGCTCCCGGCAGCCCCACCAGCCCATGGCTCGATAAGGATCGAGCCTACTCAACCAACGCCACAGATTTGACCTGCACCCAGATGGCTTGCCCCACCGTCAATTGCAAAGCATGAGCCGCGCGGGCGGTGAGGCGAGCGATGAACGCCGAGTTCGCCTTCCCCTCTCCCACCCGCACACGCACCAAGGTGAGACCCGGGTGCTCATCGGCTAACATGGCCTCGATGACGCCGGGCAGATGGTTCTGAATGCTGGAGTCGTGATGGGGAACCAAGCCAAGACTCACATCCCTGGCCAATACCCGGATGCGCGCCCTCTGCCCCACGGGCCGCCCTGTATCTCGCGCCCAGATCTGGCCACCAGGAAACGCCAGACGGACGAGATTCCACTCCTCATCTCGTTCACTGATTAGCCCATCCAGTACCACACCCGCCTCTTCGCCCAAACGAATGGGCAGATCGAGGCGGCTCAAGGTCTCGGCCAGCGGACCGCTGGCCAACACCCGCCCCCTGGACATCACCACCAGATGATCTGCCAGACGAGCCACTTCATCGGGAGAGTGAGTCACATAGATCACCGGGATAGACAACTCGTTATGCAACCGCTCCAGATAGGGAAGTATCTCCTGCTTGCGCGCCAGATCCAGCGCTGCCAGCGGTTCATCCATCAGTAGCAGCTGCGGGCTCACCGCCAGGGCTCTGGCTATGCCGACTCGCTGCTTCTCTCCTCCTGAGAGCTCCCCTGGCTTACGACTCAACAGATGCTTAATTCCCAGCAGATCTATGGCCTGCTCCAGGGCGATGGACGCGGGGCCCGCCACCCGTTTCTGACCATACTGCAAATTCTTCAACACAGTCAGATGAGGAAAGAGGTTGGCATCCTGAAACACATAGCCAATGGGGCGCTTATGGGGGGGCAACCAGAACCGCTCCTGCTGCCAGGGCGTCCCCTTGAACAGGCACTCCCCCTCAGGTCGAGACCCCAAGCCCGCCAGACAACGCAGCAGCGTAGTCTTGCCCGACCCGGAATGACCAAAGAGTGCCGTGACCCCCTGACCGGGCAGACAGAGATCCACCTCCAAGGAGAAGGTATCCCACCCCTTGCGAAAGCGTGCCACGATCTGATCTTTGCTCGCTTCATCCATGTTCAGCGCCTCCCCTGCAGTTTGGGCCGCCAGGCATAGACAGCCAGCAAGACCAGGAAGGAGAAAATCACCATCACAGCGGCCAGGCGATGGGCTGCGCCATACTCCAACGCTTCCACATGGTCATATATCTGCACCGAGGCAACCCGGGTAATGCCGGGTAAGTTGCCCCCTATCATCAGCACCACGCCGAACTCCCCTACTGTGTGGGCGAAGGTGAGTATGCTGGCCGTCATAAAACCGGGACACGCCATGGGAATGATGACACTGAAGAAGGTATCCAGTGGCGAGGCTCGCAGCGTTGCTGCCGCCTCCAGCGGCCCATTACCAATCGACTCGAAGGCATTCTGCAGGGGTTGCACCATGAAGGGCAGAGAGTAAAAAACCGAGGCCAACACCAGGCCTCCGAAGGTAAACGCCAGAGGTGCCCCACCCAGCCAGATCATGAATTGACCAAGTGGACCATTTGGGCCCATAGCCAGTAGTAGATAAAAACCCAAAACGGAGGGGGGTAACACCAGAGGCAAGGCCACCACTGAACCTATGACACCTTTCCAGCGGGAGGGCGTTCGTGCCAGCCACCAGGCTAGTGGCGTTCCCACCAGTAACAATATCAGGGTGACCAAGGTCGCCAGCTTCAGGGTCAACCCTATGGCTTGCAAATCATCGGGGGATAACAGCATGAATATCCTTATTTCGCTCTTTCCAATCAAACGTCACAACTTGCCGACACTCAGTTCGGGTTAGCCGCCAGAGCCAAGGTTCACCAGACACCCACCACTCCCGGCTCCGGCTTGAACAAGGGGAGAGTTGGCACCAAATTGGCGCATAATAGCGAGCGATTGTTACACCTCTTGGCCACTTTACGACAAAAGCGCGCTATGTAGTCACGCATACAACCTGATGGGGGATCAACAGCAAGGATCAGGCCAAGAAGAGGGTTAGGGTAGCGCTCACTCCTTCGGTGGCTTACGTCTATACTCCGCGACTTCACTCAGTTTCAACTCGGCTGGCAGAGCACTCACCTTGCCCGCCCCCACCCGCTGGGCGTGGTAGATGCTGGAGTAGCCAGAGAAGAGATAACTGACCACGCACGCCACCCCGGCATAGAGGCCAATTTCACTACCAAATAGCTCCATGGCCATCAGGGTCGAGGCCAGTGGCGTATTGGCGGCGCCAGCAAACACGGCCACAAACCCCACCCCGGCCAGCAGCGGAAAAGGCAGATCCAGCAACGGTGCCAGGGCATTGCCCAGGGTCGCCCCTATGTAGAAGAGCGGCGTCACCTCCCCCCCCTTGAAACCACTGGCCAGCGAGGCGACCGTGTAACCAAACTTGCCCAGGAAATCATAGGCAGGTAGCGGCTGTTCGAAGGCCTGAACTATGGTCGGTATCCCCAGACCTAAATAACGATCACCGTGGGCAAACCAGGCCACAGTGGCGATGGCCAGACCGCCCAACAGAGGGCGCAGCGGCGCATAACGGACCCGGCGCTTGAAGTGCGCCGAGAGCTGATGGGTGGATAGCGCAAAAAATTTACCCGTCAGGCCGAAGAGGGCGCCGGCGATCAGCATGGCACCCAAGCCCCAGTAAGAGAACTCGGGAATGGAGGGGATGAGGTAATGGGTATGGTGTATCCCCCACAAGAGCCCCACCTTGTCGGCGACTATGGCGGCGATAAAGCAGGCTAGTAGGGCATCGTAGCGGACGCGCCCTATCGCCAGCACCTCCAGGCCAAATACGGCTCCGGCCAGCGGCGTTCCGAACACGGAGGCAAAACCCGAGCTGATCCCCGCCATCAGCAAAATTCGGCGCTCATCCCGCCCCAGGTTAAACAGCTTGGTCAACTGATCGGCCAGGGCTCCCCCCATCTGTACCGCCGTCCCCTCGCGCCCCACTGAGGCACCGAAGAGATGGGAGATGACGGTCGCAACCAACACCAGCGGCGCCATGCGCAGCGGGATCACCCGCTTGGGATCGTGTATCTCGTCGATGAGCAGGTTATTCCCGGCCTCCACCTGTTGCCCTATCTTGAGGTAGACCCACCCCACCGCAAAACCCGCCAGCGGCAACAGCCAGAGCAACCAGCGGTGGGTATTGTGGGTGGCGATCGCCCACTCCAGGGCAAAGAGAAAGAGTGCCGAGGCGCTCCCGGCCAGAACGGCCACCAGAGTCGAGAGGAAAAGCCACTTGGCCATATAGGGCAGCAGAGTCAGGTGCCGGAGAACCGCGTTTGCTCGCATACGACATACCTCTAAAAGAAACGCCCCGCTTCAGCGGGGCGCAAATTACTCAATACGCAGTTCGAGTGGCACCTCGAAGATCACATCCTCAAGCTTGCCGCTGAACTCTTCAACCTCACCGCCCCCTATGACACGGATACGGTCGCTGACCTGCTGCACCAGCACCTCAGGCGCCGAGGCACCGGCCGTGACACCCACACTCCGGGCCGAAGCAAACCAGGCGGGATCCAGCTGTTCGGCATCATCGACCAGATAGGCGGGGGTCCCCAGCCGTTCGGCCAACTCGCGCAGTCGGTTGGAGTTGGAGGAGTTGCGCGAACCGACCACGATGAAGAGATCCACCTGGCTGGCCAACTCCCGGACCGCATCCTGGCGATTCTGGGTGGCATAGCAGATGTCATCCTTGCGTGGCCCCTGGATCGCCGGGAAGTGACTCTGCAGCGCGGAGATCACCTCCTGAGTCTCATCCACACTGAGAGTGGTCTGGGTGACAAAGTGCAGATGCTCAGCATCCTTGACCTGCAGGGCGGCCACATCGGCAACATCCTCGACCAGGTACATACCCGCCTCGGCGCTTTCGTACTGCCCTATGGTTCCTTCCACCTCGGGGTGACCGGCGTGACCTATCATGATCACCTCCTGGGCCTTGCGGCTGGCTCGATGCACCTCCATATGCACCTTGGTCACCAGAGGACAGGTGGCATCAAAGACGCGCAGACCACGCTGCTTCGCCTCTTCGCGTACCGCCTTGGAGACACCGTGAGCCGAGAAGATGACAATCTGCTCATCCGGCACCTCGCTAAGCTCCTCAACGAAGATGGCGCCGGCTTGCCGCAACTTTTCGACCACATAGCGGTTATGTACCACCTCATGCCGCACATAGATGGGGGCGCCAAATTTTTGCAGGGCATTCTCCACTATGGTAATGGCGCGGTGCACACCGGCACAGAAGCCGCGGGGATTAGCCAGCACTATCTTCATGACTTGGACTCGCTGTTATCGGGGAGAGGGTGCGGCTTCTTGCGCAACCCATCCAGCACTATCATGGCCGCACCGACCGTAATGGCAATATCGGCGATATTGAAAGCAGGGAAGTAGTGGCCCTGCCAGTAAAAGAGCAAGAAATCCACCACATGGCCATAGGCCAGGCGATCGATAAGATTCCCTATGGCCCCACCTATCACCATCACAAACGCCAGATTCGACCACCAGAGGCTGGCCGCCTGACGGCGCAGGGCCACCAGCATGGCCGCCGAGACCCCGATGGCAAACAGCGAGAAGAACCAGCGCTGCCAACCCGGCTGATCGGCCAGGAAGCCATAGGCGGCCCCCTTGTTGTAGACATGCACTATGTTGAAGAA
>JBOFBS010000205.1:0-4552 GCA_051645725.1 Aeromonadaceae bacterium
ATGATTTTTCCGATAGAACAAGCAGAAAACCCATACTTAATTCATGCATTTTTCGTAGAAGATTCAAGCTTGCCCCTGGTAGCCAGAGCCGGTGCTATGTCCTCCCCTCGGTGGGAGCCAAACCATACATCGTCAACCAGGCCGCATGGGTGTCCTGTGCAATAGATGGGTGTCCGCTATGCCGTCCACAATGACTCCAGATGGGTGTCCTCTTCAATGAGAGAGGCTATCTCGCCCGAGCCGCCTCACCCCAAGGGTAACGGGTGGGTGTCCTCGCCAATGACTCCAGATGGGTGTCCTCTTCGATACCCCAACAGATGGGTGTCCTCTTATCCTCTTCAATGCCTGTGAGCGGAGGGGAGATAGCCTCTCGAGCCAACCGTTGGCGGCAGGGATGCCGCCATCGAGCCCCCAGGGATGGGTTAACGGCGAGTTGGCGAGGGAGGCTATCTCACCCGAACCGCCTCGCCCCAGGGGTAACGGGTGGGTGTCCCCTATGCCATCCTATGCCGCTTCAATGCCAGATGGGTGTCCTCGACAATGCCTGTGAGCGAAGATGAGAGCTTCCCTTGCTTCACCCTCAACTGGGAAGCCGGGAGATATGGGTTGCCAGCTGCTTGGCGGTGACCTGACACCAGTCATCAATCAAGACTTTGATATCCTGTAACGTCAGGGTCTGATCCTTGGTCACCTTATCCTTGTCCTTGCGCATATTCATGGCCCGAACCAGCAACTTGCCACTCTGTGAGTCCACCAGCTGTGTCATGCTGGAGACATTCAGCAGATAGGGTTCCTTGCCAATCACATCTTTGGTCAGATCGATGGCCAGTTTGGTAGGCAGGAGATCGCGAATTTTCATATCCGGTCGCTGCAGATCCAGCCCGGTTACGGCCGCTTGAATAGTCGCAACCCCCTCACCCGGCTTATCACTTACGCTAACGCCATTTTGGGCAAGCTCCCGACGCAGTTGCTGCTGATAGTAGGCGTTAATGTCATTCTGGGTTCCTGCGGAGAGGAAAACCATGTGCCCATTAGCTTCCCGCTTGGTAAACAGCAGAGGCTCAAGCATCACGGCATGATATTGCTTCAAGTCGACACCAGGCTCCTTGTAAACCAACTGGTTGGGGTTGGCTTTACTGGGCGTGAATGCATCGAGTGGAGAAGAAAAATGAGGTGGCGTAGTGGCACAGGCAGATAACAACAAGCTCCCTGCAGCGAGAAGCATATAGTGATAGTGGCGCATCATTAACCCTCAAAAGGCAGAGCTGACATAGTGCAACATAGCACACCATTCCTGAAGCCTGATTCAACGAAACTCATCTAGCAGCTGCAGCACATAAGGCGGGGACAGCCAGCGCAGGGGTAAACGAGTGTCTAAATAACCGAACCTGATCATGCGACCTCGACAAGGTAGCACACGCTGACACGCAGTAGAGCCATCCCTGGGGCTAGGCCCACTCACCACTGACAAACAAAGAGGCAGCACCATCACTGGCGCTGCCTCTTTTTTCACCGGGCTTAATGACTACTTGGCAGGAAAGAGCCTCTGCAGATGGGCCTTCATGGTCGGGCTCAGTGACTTGTAGAGCCGGGCATTGTAGGAGGCCGTATAGGGAATGCCCTGGGCGCTTAAATCCAGGTACTGGATGCTGGGATCCTGATAGCTGGCCTCATTGCCACACACCGGAGCGGCGTACTGGATGGCACCTTGGGGACGGCTGGGATCCATGGCCGGTAAGGGCAGCGCCGTCGAGGTGGCCGCCGCAGCCGGATCGCAGAGCGCCTGGTTGGTGCTACCTGTCGTCGCATTGAGCTTCTGATAGTTGACCGGATTAATCGTCAAGTTGTTGTGAACTATCTGCTGGGCGGCAATGGCCATCTTTCTGGAGGTGATGGCTGGCGTCCCCTCGGCAAAAGGCGGATCCACATTCACCGCCTCGATGGCGACGCTGTAATCGCTATTGAGGAAGATCTCGAAGGTGCGGAACTGCTGGGGGAAGTCGCGCAGGGAGGAGGTCTCCACCTGCCAGAATCCCTTTTCCGGCTCATTGGCCGGATCCGGCGAGACAAACGCCTTGACGTGATTGAAATGGCGATGGCCGGAGATCCACATCAAGAGGTTGGGCGTGTTCTGCAGCTTATCCACCAGTCCCTTGAGGGTCACAGCATTCTGTGCTCTGGTGGAGCGGTCGCCAAACGGATTGCTGTTGGCATCATAGCCCCCCAGCCACCACTCCAGCTCGGTGCCGATATTGCTGACACCAATCGGAATATGGGCCGCGATGATCATCAACTGATTGTCACGCTGACCATCATCCAGCTCCGCCTGCAACCAGGCCCAGCGGGTGGCATCCAGAAACCCGTGGCCGTGAATATCCACCGAGCCATCATCCTCGCGCTGGGTATCATCCAGCACAATCACCTTGATGGGCATGGCTGAGTTGGGCACGAAGCTGTAGCAGGCAAAACCGGCTCGCTCGCTTTCGGGCACCAGAGAGTAATTGGGGTTGGAGGCGACCAGATTAAAGCCGTGGCCCACCGGCGTGCTGCTGGTATTGAAGAACTCCTGGATCCACTCCTCTCTGTGCAAAGCGCGACGATCCGGATCGGCCACCACCTTGGGCGCCGAGGCGTACTCTTCCACCGCGCCGGTATGGATCACGGCGCCCTCTGCGGTCGAGCCGTCTATCACCCCCTGATAGAAGTGTTTGAGCTTAGCGGTGGCCGGATTGCTCTGATCCAGACGCGCCTTGTCAAACAGCGCCGAGAAGCTGGCTATATTGGGCGTCAACAGTTCGTCGGGCACGGCCCAGACCGAGTCACTCAGGTAGGAGTCCTGCAAATTGGACTCGTAAACCGGGAAGGAGCCAATCATGAAGTGATCATGGTTACCCATGGTCTGGTAGAAGGGGATCGACTTGTCGAGTCCGGCCGCCTGGAAACGGCGCTGAAAATCCACTGTTTTCTCGCCCTTATGCTCCCCCGAGCTGGGCCGGATCGGCTTGCCATCGAGGAGATCCAGGTACCAGCGCAACTCGTTGTACATGGCGGTGTTGCTCACATCCCCCAGGGAGATGACAAAGTCCAGAGGATCCTGCTGATGCAGCACATTGGCGGTCTGGATGGCGGCATCAAACACCTGGGGCGTGTAGTTCATCACCCCGGAGTAGATGGAGGTGTTCTGACCGGCATAGCCCGGGTTGTGTTGCTGCATAAAAATCAGCTGGTTGGGCGCTTCCTTGTCGGTGAGATGGATATCGGTCATGGCGATAAAATTAAGCAGCTTGCTGCCTTTTGTCACGGCATCGGCCTGATAGCCAGCAGGCATTAGATCGGTGCGGCTTTGTATCGGCAGGCCCACCTCCAGATAGCGCCACTGGCCATAACCCAGCTCGTCATAACGCTCGGTCTGGTTAAGCTCGTTCCATTTGAGCGCATTGCCACCATTGGGGCTCTGCGGCGGATCGGCAGGATCCGGCATCACACCGGCCGAGGGAACATGAGCAGGCGTCTCATAGGCAAAGCTCACCATCCGCTCGGTCGTTTTCACCACCTTGGCAGGGTCGATCGGGTAACGCTTGAGCTGCTCATCGTCATTACAACCGGCAAGCCAGGGGCTTAGCACCAGGCAGATGAGCGTCACCGCAGGGCGTTTCCAGCACGGGGAAGCCGTCTCGGTACTCTTACTCGAATAGAAATTACTCGAATGGGGATGGTCCATCATCATGGGAGTCCTTCTTGTACTAACTGGCTGGTAGTGAGTCAGCAGTTACCGGAGCGCAAGAGGACAAAACCTCAAACTAACGGTAAGTGACTAACAACGTATTGTTTTTTAAGAGAGTGTTTTGGCGAATACCCATTGAAGATAGGTGCAATAACCACAATTGCTAAGTGGATAAGAAGAAATAATGCTGTTCCGTGACGGGGCGAGGTCAGGCTGCAGCATCCTGTGAGCGGAGGCACATTTTGCTTGCAATTTACGCCTGAAGGCGTAGGGTCTTTGGCGGCCATAAACTGACTCCCAATCGGAGCCCTACCCATCAGGAGAGTGGCATGTCACCCAGCTCACCCCGCGTCCGGGCCCCCCTGCTGCGTCAACAGTGGGATCGTCTGCGCCGCCTTCTCATCTTCTCGTTTCTTACCCTCTGCTCTCCCCTGCTCTGGGCCAAAGATTCCCTGCAAAAGTGCGATAGCCAGCTCGCTCCCGGTAGCAAATGCCGCATCGATATCAATGCCCTGCACCCCACCCAACCGGGGATCGGGCTGCTGCAGGTGGATGAAGAGGTGCAAAAACTCCGAGAAAAGAGCGCCAAGAAGTTGTGGAAGTACGCGCAAAAGAAGCGCATTCCTGTGGTGATAGGGCCTGATGGTAAATATTGGCTGGTAGACCGCCACCACCTCACCCGTTCACTGTGGACGCTGGGGATGCGCGAGGTGCCGGTGGAGATAGAGGCCGTGCTCAGTGACAAGGCCAGCTTCTGGCCCCAGATGCGGGCCCACCACTGGGCCTGGCTCAAAGACGAGCAGGGTCAGGCCATCACGCCAGAGCAGT
>JBOFBS010000206.1:0-1805 GCA_051645725.1 Aeromonadaceae bacterium
GCATCAAGGCGCTGGCGGTGGAGCGATTCGACCGCCGCTACGCCGCTGACCACAGCTGGATCATGCGTCTGCCGCAAGAGGACTTCTGCCAGGTCTTGAATGTGCCATCTGCGCAGAAATACGAGAGCCATGGCGGCCCTGGGATTGTGGAGATCATGACCACCCTGCTGGGCTCGGCCACACCAGAGCAGGACCGCTATCTGTTCATGAAGGCACAGGTGCTGTTCTGGCTGCTGGCCGCCACCGATGGTCATGCCAAGAACTTCTCGGTCTTCATCGAGCCGGAGGGGCGTTTTCGCCTCACCCCGCTCTATGACATCCTCTCCCTGTATCCGGCCTTCGGCGGCCAAGGCCTGCATCCGCGCGATGCCAAGCTCGCCATGGGGCTGAGCGCCACCCACGGCAAGAAGTACGCGATCGAGCAGATTTTCCCCCGCCACTTCTACCAGACCGCCAAGGACGTGGGTTTTGCCACCTCACAGATGGAGCAGATCCTCAGCGAGTTCGCCAACCAGCTGGAGCCGGTGATCGCCCGGGTGCGCGCACAGTTGCCACCGGACTTCCCCGCACCAGTGGCAGACGCCATCCTCGATGGCCTAGCGGCCAGGGCGCGACGATTGGCCACCTGAAACCGGGTCAGGTATATGGTGTAGCGGGAAAAACATCGCCATGACGAGAGTAAAGAACTAACTGTTGTCTCAACGGCTATTTCACCTTCGCGACCTGACTGGCATGACCCTGTACGCCTTCATGACATCGAGAACTGAAAGGTTTGCCTCAGCAGCGGTTGGATCTCGGCTGTTCTGGGTACCGGCTCCCCGACGAGAAAGCGCCTTGGCTCCACGGTGATAAAGCCCCAGAACTGTAAAAATCGCTCGATAAAGCGCGATTCGATCAGTAAGCCGAGTTGCTGAATGGGTGGAAGATAGTCATCAGGTCTCAACTGGCGCAGCACATCGGGGAACGCGGTCGCCACTTCCGCCCTCAATTGCTCGAGAGCAGCATGACCTTGCAGACGCCACAGCATAAACAGCCAGAAGGTGCGCAGATCCACCTCCGTCTCCCAGCTATCCAGATACCCCCAGTTATACGTCGTCACAGCCGCCTCGAGCATGGGCAGGAAAAAGGCGTTCACGCCCTGGGTTTGATAGCGCTTCTGCGCCTCTTTTTTCACATGGAAACGGCCGCTTCGGCGGTAAATGATGCCCGCAATCTCGGCCAGGATCCGGGTGTAGTGCAGCGCAATAAACTTCTCTTCACTCACACCGGCATAGTCACTCAGGCTAATCGAAATACCAAACTTGCCGACGGCAAACTCAGGCAACAAGTCACAGGCCTGCTTGACCAGTTTCACCGGCAAATTGCCTTTACTGGTCGTTTTGAAGGAGCCCTCTTGCTGCAGGGCCTCATCCAGAATCAAGGCCAAATAGCCCATGACGGGGCTAGAGGACAAGTCGACAGGTGTCGTCACCATCACCCCAGCCCATTGATTAAAAGGTGCATACAGCCAGTTATTCATTTGGGTTGGCGTGAGACCGCAAAAGTCGGCTTCGGGCCTATGATTGCGCTCTTGCATCCGCTGCTGAGCAACCAGGTTGAGTTCATCCAGGCTGAGATTGGGGTTCATGGCGACGACTTGTGCCATGTCATCCAATAGCTCTGCGCGCTGTATTGATATGTTATCCATACAGCAGTGTTTGTATTTCTTACCACTGCCACATGGGCAAGGATCATTGCGGCCAATTTTCACCATGACTCTCTTCTGCTGTTTGTTCTGTCATCCCCATCATCGAGAATTCCACGTT
>JBOFBS010000207.1:0-2691 GCA_051645725.1 Aeromonadaceae bacterium
CACGACCCGCACAGAGACGGCTCGTGTGAACTCTCAGTGGCAATAATAGCACTTCAATATTTTTGTGCAAGCCGCTGCACTTTCGCACAGCTCAATGCGGGGGTTTTTAACCTTCTGGAGTGGCGAAATGGAATGGCTAAAATTGCAGTGCTGCAATTGGAATAGTGTCCCAGATCTTGTGCCTCCCTGCGCTGCATGGAGTTATGGGTGCTGCATTTAGCATTACATGCTTCTGCTGGCGAGCTGAACACCAACTCTCCCCATATGTGGGGGCGAGCCCATTACCCGCATCCAGGTCAATGGCTTGGCACCGGCAATCGCTGCGGCCATCGCCCGTCATCACCGGCCTGGCACCAGTTCAATGAGCCAGAGACCAGGAAACCCTTGCCGCACTTTATCCAAACCTTGATCGACAAGGTGCGTGACTATTATGCCAAGCCATCACTATTGCCCACGCTGGCCAATCTGAGCGGCAAGATCAACAAGCTATCTGGCAAACCCCGCCAAAACAGATCAGAAGCTCGCGAAGCTGAAAGCCTGGTCATGCAGGCGATCCTCTCGCGCACTGATTTTGCCAGCCTTCGGGTCGGTACTCCTTTGCCTGACGGGCGCTTTATCCATCGTTCCATGGTTGAGATCGCCACGATTGCGGGCATGGTAGAGGACGTGATGGATAAAGAGAGCAAACAATTGGTCAAGAGACCAACACAGCGATTCTGGCGGGCTATACGGCGCTTAAAGATTGGTGGGGCTATTGACATACACCAACAGTACGAAACGCTGGAGGATGGCACAATAAGGGCAAGGCCGGGGATTAAAACGGTCAATATGCACTTTATCGTGGCGCTGGGGCGCATCAGCTATGAGAAACTCAAGGCGTTCCGTACCCATTGCTCCAAGGCGCTGAAACGGGATTCTGACAGCCATAAGCAGCAGTTCCCTGACATGCACGACCCAGAGATTGCCAATCGCAGGTTGCGTGAGCAGCAGCGTGAAAAGGGCATCAACCCCCCCCCTACCCCCTCCGCCGAAAAATCACCGGTGAGGCACGACCGCGACAAGCGCAAAGAGCTGCAGCGGCAATACAGCAAGGCACAGCTCGAGTTTGCCACCAATCTCTATGGCCAATACCCAGGGCGACCAGAAACCTGGTACAGCGAACAGCTCAGGCGAGAGTTCCCCAGCCTGGACGACTGGATAGCAAGGAACAGCCGCTAACCCCACCTACTAACCGGCTCCGCTGGTGCACACCCCTGCTTGCAGCAGGCCTCCCCCGCCCGTCCGTCATGCTGACAGCCCGATTTTCCACTCCCGTTGTGAGTAACTGGCCATAATCGACCCGAAACACCCACGGTCACTGTTGATGGTTTATGAATATGAAAATTTAAGTGATTTGATACAAAATTTAGGTCATGAATTTTTTTTTTAACTGTTCACTGTTAATATGCTTTAAGAAAATGGTTAGAGATTCTGTAATATCATCCCTCTCTACGTTCAGGATGTATAAAATGCCTGGCTGTGCAGGGCGCAAGCGCCCGCCGCCAGAGAAACATTACCCATAAAATGCCTGACCTTGCAGGCCAGCAAAAAACGCTGGCCGCCGGTCAGAATATAACCCCTTTTCGTGGGGACACGTCCCCACCACCCTCCCCTAAAACACAAGCTTGCCACTGTCATGCCCCATAAAGGGGCCAATAAACCTCAGTGGAACGTCAAGCTACATGGGCCTTAAAGACGGTTTTGCAGGGAGGGGGGTAGGATAGCACCTTGAATATCAGTGTAATACCTCACATATCGCGAACAGGCGAACTGCAAGGCTTTAATAATAGCTAGATAGGCTCTATGATGGAGCTCGTTTATATTGCCTCACTGAAGCGCTATTAATAGCGCTCTCGATGTTTTGTTTTCGTATTCATCCATGACCACAACCAGGAGTGTTGCCTGTGAATGATTTTCTAAAAGTGTTATTGAATATCCGTAGCCTTCGTGCTGCTGTCCGCGATCTGCCGTTCGACCAGTTGCAGGAAATTAAAGAGAAGTTTGATACCGTCATCCAGGAACAGCTAAAAGCAGCCGAGGCAGAGCAAGCGGCAAAGATGGAGTATGAGAAGAAGCTGGCGGAGTTCAGAGAGCTGATGGTTAATGAGGGGATCTCTGCAGAGGATCTGTTTGGTGGGGCCGCAGTGGGGACGGCATCTGCCGCCAGTCGTACCAAAAGGGCTCCCCGTCCAGCAAAATACGCCTACATGGTGGATGGTGAGGAGCGCACCTGGACAGGTCAGGGTCGCATGCCTGCCCAGATCGCGACTGCCGTGGAAAATGGCAAATCGCTCGAGGACTTCCTGATCGCACCCGCGACCGCCTGATCCCCCAGGTCGGCAGCAGGGAGAACGTGGCCAGGGGCGGCAGCAGTGGCCATTCCGCCCCTCGGTCGAGGTCGAACTGATGACCTCGCCTCGCTGGCGGTGCCGATCTTCAATCCCTCATCCCCGAGATATCGACTTCCACGCGGCGAAAGCCAATATTCTTTGCCGTTTGCACTGCCGCATCGACGGCGTTTTTCAAGGTAGTTGTCGCCTAAATCGGTTTTTTAGGCCGCGAGTTTTTGTGTGTGCTCCGGGCGCTCCGGATTGAGCATCACTGTCCCTACCGGCGTCCAGTTTCGGGTTTGGCCCCGCCATCTTGCCGGGT
>JBOFBS010000208.1:0-17456 GCA_051645725.1 Aeromonadaceae bacterium
GTCAGCTTTATGAGCCAGCTGATCGGTACCCTGCTGGGCGTGACCATTGCGGTGATCGGAGCCCTGCTGATCTACGGCATCATGCGCCAGCTAGTAGGATTGCGCCTCTCACAAGAGGCGGAACACGAAGGTGCGGATCTGGCCATTCACAAGATCAGCGCAACCGCCCACGAAGTTCAGATCTAACCCTCAGAGAGACCAAACATAACGGCTCCTCATGGAGCCGTTTTTTATTGCGCCGGATAGTGACTAGAGTGCTTCACCATTCACAGTGACCCCAACCTCAATGTTGCCCCGGGTCGCGTTGGAGTAGGGGCAGACCTGATGTGCCGTGGCGACCAGAGCGCGAGCCGCATCCTGAGGCAACGCCAGGGTCACCACCAATTTCACACTCAAGGCAAAACCCGTAGCCACCTGATGCAACCCTACCTCGGCACTCACGGGTGCTGCAGCCAGCGCCAACTTCTGCTGCTTGGCCACGAACAGGATGGCATTGGAAAAGCAGGCGGCATAGCCTGCCGCAAACAGCTGCTCAGGATTGGTGGCCTTGCCACTTCCCCCCAGCTCTTTCGGGTAAGCCAGATCCAGCGACAGCACACCATCATCGCTCTCTACATGCCCATTGCGGCCCGTGGTTGCAGCCGCGCGGGTAACATATATAGCACTCATATGAAGCTCCATTGTTCAGAATAGTCAGACATGAGATTGCGCAATTTAATTGCGCGCAATCTACATTGCATTATTTGTACACGGAACCGCGTGATAACACAACTAGATTGCGTACAATATAACGACTTTCTTATCCATATCCGGAGTCACCATGCCAGGGTCCCACCAGCAGCTTCAATTGGACAGGCAAATCTGCTTTGCCCTCTACCACGCCAGCAACGCCATCATCCGGGCCTATCGCCCCCTGCTGGAAGAGTTAGATCTCACCTATCCACAATACCTGGCCATGCTGGTGCTCTGGCAGAACGAGGGGGTCAGCGTGAAACAGCTAGGAGAGCAGTTACATCTGGACTCAGGAACCTTGACCCCTTTACTAAAGCGGTTGGAGAGTAAAGGGTATGTCACTCGGGGGCGCAGCGAAGAGGATGAGCGTGTACGGGTGTTGAATCTGACCGAGCAGGGCAGAATGCTGCGCGAACAGGCGGCGAAGATCCCCGCCAGCCTGCGCGGTCACACCACACTGAGCGACGACGAGCTGCTGCAGCTCAAACTTAGCTGTGAAGCCCTCTCTCGGGACTTCGGTTGACTGCAATAGAGACAACAAGGGCCGGATAACCGGCCCTTGTGGGAGTATAACGCCGATCAGAACTTGTAGAGCAGGCCAACACTGGCGCGATTCAGATCCGTATCGAAGAAGTTAACCTTGGAATCAGATTCGCCATAGGCCACAGAGAAGAGGGCGCTCAGCTGATCTACGTTCCAGAGGCGATGCCAGAAGAAGTTGGCGTTGATCCCCCACTCATCCGCATCGGCGACCTGACCAAACACGGGGTTGGCCTCATCATAATCGACCTTGGCCACCAGGAAGTTAGTCACCAGGCTATATTTGGGCTGCAACAGGGCATAGGTGAGTTGAGCACCAGTACGCTTATAGCTCATGGCATCCCCATCTGCATCCATACGGCGATAACTGAGGGTCGGTGTCAGGATGTTACCCGGCTTGCCCATCCAGTTGTAAGAGAGCTCAACGGAGTCACTGCGCCCACTACGACGGAGCAGAGCCCGATCAGCCGCGCTCAAGCCATACACACTGGCACCGCTGCGTTCATCATCAACGGTTACATCCCGGTAGGTATAGGTAAGATCAAAATTTGAACCCCAGACGCTATCCCAACCCAGACGCAAGCCAGATGAATCACGATCCGTCTTCTCACGGTTCTGACCCGTCAGATAGGGATCGGCCCACACCTCGGTAGGAATGGCAGAAAAGACATAGGCGATGGAGCCGATACCCTTATTGCCAAACTCCTTGCGCACCCCAAACTGTTGGGTGAAGTCAAACATCACCGCATCCTGGATCAGGGTACCCAGATAGAGTTGGGTACGGCTCTCTGCCATGGTGTAGCGCAGATCGATATCGGGAGCGATCTTGTACCCACTGCTGGTGGCTTGATCGTTGAAGGAGCCAATATAGCGACTCTCTTCCTCATCCGTCCCCACCAGGGTATTGGAGTTCACCTTGGAATAGGAGCCACTCAGGGCACCATAACCGGAGAAGCCGCTCTCTTTGGGGATAGGATTGACGCCTGCCTGACAGACACCCACCACACCGCATAATCCCAGAACCAAAACCGCCTTACGCATAACAAACTCTCTTGTATAAAAAGGAAGGAAGCCGGAAGCCCAGTCCGACGGTTACCATATTTACCGCGACTATTTTTCACACAAAGCTGGAGATTTGGCTAGCAGATCTCGCTACGCTCACGCTTGCCGACTGAACAGAATAGGAGTTCAAATCAATAGAACCCGCCATCAAATCTCATGGGCTCTATTTTGGGGGGCTGATTATAGGTTATACAACCCCCCATCTTTATTCGATCATTCCTTCGCCTTTATCAGCTTTAACCGAAGCGACGTGCCTTTACACTCACGTTCCCTGAACAGGTAGAGACAAAAAAGGGGAGCTATTCGCTCCCCGTCATGCATGGTTCTGAAGCCCATTCCAACCTATGGCGCCAGGAAAAGGCGATAAGCCGGATCCTCGGAAACATCGTGCCAAACGTAACCCAGCTCCTGCAGATGCTGATGGAACTCAGGTAAATTGCCCTCGACCAGTTCGAAGGCGCAGAGCACATGGCCATAATCGGCGCCGTGGTTACGGTAGTGGAACAGGGTGATGTTCCAGTGTGTGCCAAGCGTCTCCAAAAAGCGCAGCAGGGCCCCGGGTTGCTCTGGAAACTCAAAGCTCAACAGATGCTCGGTGAGGGAAGCACAGGGACGGCCTCCCACCATGTAACGCACATGGTTCTTGGCCAAACTGTTATCTGTCATGTTGATGACCGGATAACCCGCCCCTTGCAGCTCATCGATGATCTGCTTGAGTTCCTCGCTGCCGCGGCTCAGGCGCACCCCCACAAAGATAGTGGCCTTGTCGTTGGAGGAGTAGCGGTAGTTGAACTCGGTCACCACCCGCTTGCCCAGGCGCTGGCAGAATTCCAAAAAGGCGCCCTTGCGTTCAGGAATCGTTACCGCCAGCATCCCCTCACGCTTCTCGCCTATCTCGCAACGCTCTGAGACATAACGCAAATTGTGGAAGTTGACGTTGGCCCCGGAGAGGATGGCCGCCATGCGTCCACCCACCACCTGCCGCTCCTCGGCATACTTCTTCAAACCCGCCAGCGACAGGGCCCCGGAGGGCTCGGCGATGGCCCGGGTATCCTCGAAGATATCCTTGAGCGCGGCGCAGATCTCGTCATTGCTGACGGTGATCACTTCGTCCAGGTAGTGCTGGCAGAGGCGGAAAGTCTCGTCGCCCATGCGTCGCACCGCAACCCCATCGGCAAACAGCGAGACCCGCTCCAGATTCACCGGCTCACCCGCCTTCAAGGCGGCTACCAGACAGGCAGATCCTTCGGCCTCGACGCCAATCACCTTCACATTCGGCAGCAGCTGCTTGATATAGACAGCGACACCGGCGGCCAGGCCACCACCGCCGACCTGCACGAAGACGTGGGTCAACCGGGTATCCTGCTCCAGCAGCTCGCGCCCTATGGTGCCTTGACCGGCGATCACGTCCGCATCATCAAAGGGAGGGATCAGGGTATAGCCATGCTGCTCGGCCAAGCGCCGACTCTCGGCATAGGCCTCGTCGAAGTTATTGCCGAAGAGCACCACATTGCCCCCCATACGCCGTACCGCATCGATCTTGATATCCGGCGTGGTAGTGGGCATGACGATGATCGCCTTGATATTGAGCTTGGCCCCTGAGAGCGCCACCCCCTGGGCGTGATTACCGGCCGATGCGGCTATCACCCCACGGGCCCGCTGCTCATCGTTCAGGCCGGCGATCTTATTGTAGGCCCCGCGCAGCTTGAAGGAGTGAACGGGCTGCATATCCTCTCGCTTGAGCACCACATGGTTACCCAGGCGATCGGACAGTTTCTTCAACACCTGTAACGGGGTGACTTTCGCCACCTCGTAAACCGGAGAGAGCAGTATCTTGCGCAGATACTCACCTGCATCAGGTTGGGAACTGGACATGCTTACTCCTCCAGCTTGCTGCGATCCCGCACCGCACCCTTGTCGGCGCTGGTCGCCAGCATGGCATAGGCTTTCAGGGCATAAGAGACGACTCGCTCACGGCTGGCCGGTTTCCAGGCACGCTTGCCCTTGGCCTCCATAGCGGCACGGCGCTTGGCCAGCTCAGTATCGGTAATGGCGATCTCGATGCGGCGCTCGGGGATATGGATATTGATGATGTCACCATTCTCCACCAGACCGATATTGCCACCCGCCGCCGCTTCCGGAGAGACGTGACCGATGGAAAGACCGGAAGTGCCGCCAGAGAAACGGCCATCGGTGATGAGCGCACAGGCCTTACCCAGCCCCATGGACTTCAGATAGGAGGTGGGGTAGAGCATCTCCTGCATGCCGGGTCCGCCCTTGGGCCCTTCGTAGCGGATCACCACCACATCACCGGCCTTCACTTCACCTCCCAGGATAGCGGCTACCGCATCATCCTGGCTTTCGAACACCTTAGCCGGGCCAGAGAAGATCAAATTGGACTCATCCACACCTGCCGTCTTGACGATACAGCCATTGAGCGCCAGGTTGCCGGAGAGCACGGCGAGGCCGCCATCCTGACTATAGGCGTGCTGCTTGGAGCGAATACACCCCTCCTTACGATCCACATCCAGATCCGGCCAGCGACAATCCTGACTGAAGGCCTTGGTGGTGCGGATGCCAGCAGGTCCGGCGCGGTAGAAATCCTTGACCATGGCCGATGCACTGCGGGTGACATCATAGGCTTCCAGCAACTCGGACAGACTCATGCCCAAGACGTTGCGCACATTGGTATGCAGCAGCCCTGCACGCTCCAGCTCACCCAGGATGCCGACCACACCACCGGCACGATGCACATCTTCCATATGGTACTTCTGGGTAGAAGGCGCCACCTTACAGAGGTGCGGCACTTTGCGGGAGAGGCGATCGATATCGGCCATGGTGAAGTCCACGCCCCCCTCCTGGGCCGAAGCCAGCAGGTGCAGCACAGTATTGGTCGAGCCGCCCATGGCAATATCCAGGGTCATGGCATTCTCGAACGCCTGCTTGGTGGCAATGGAGCGCGGCAGCACACTCTCGTCATCCTGCTCGTAGTAACGCTTGGCCAACTCGACAATGCGACGACCGGCGCTCTTGAACAGCAACTCGCGATCGGCATGGGTGGCCAACAAGGAGCCGTTACCCGGCTGGGAGAGGCCCAGGGCTTCGGTCAGGCAGTTCATGGAGTTGGCGGTAAACATGCCGGAGCAGGAGCCACAAGTCGGGCAGGCACTGCGCTCTACTGCTGCCGTATCTTCATCGCTCACCTTGCTGTCGGCGGCCATGACCATGGCATCGACCAGGTCGAGCTTGATGATTTGATCGGAGAGCTTGGTCTTGCCCGCTTCCATGGGGCCACCAGAAACGAAGATGGCCGGAATGTTCAGGCGCATGGCGGCCATCATCATGCCGGGGGTGATCTTGTCGCAGTTGGAGATGCAAACCAGGGCATCGGCACAGTGCGCGTTGGCCATGTACTCGACAGAGTCGGCGATCAACTCGCGGCTCGGCAGGGAGTAGAGCATGCCGCCGTGACCCATGGCGATACCATCATCCACCGCTATGGTGTTGAACTCTTTGGCTACACCACCGGCCGCTTCAATTTCGCGCGCCACCAGTTGCCCCAGATCCTTGAGGTGAACATGACCCGGTACGAATTGGGTAAAGGAGTTGACCACGGCGATGATCGGCTTGCTGAAGTCCTCATCTGTCATGCCGGTGGCACGCCACAGGGCGCGGGCACCGGCCATGTTGCGGCCCTGGGTGGTGGTAGCGGAACGGTACTTAGGCATGAAACTCTCCCTGAATAAACATACTTGAATTCGACGCTGTCGCTGAGGCCAGAAGGCAGGAGTCAGCTGGCTGGCGAACCTGAACATCGCAAGCCGGCTCGCTCCGGCAGAGGTCATCGAGCCGGCATATGCCGCGTCGACCCCCATCATCAGCGACCCAAACAAGCTGAGGGAGGCAACATATGCCTCCCCCTAGACTCTTAATCGTGAACCGGGGTCAACCAACCCCACTTGTCCTCTGTCTCACCATTGAACAGACCGAAGAACGCCTTCTGCAGCTGCTCTGTGATGGGGCCCCGACAGCCGGCGCCAACCTGGATCTTGTCCACTGAGCGTACCGGTGTCACCTCGGCTGCGGTCCCGGTCATGAAGATTTCGTCTGCCAGGTAGAGCGCCTCACGGGGCAACGCCTCTTCCTTGACCGTGTAGCCCAACTCGCGGGCTAATGTGATGATGGTATCACGGGTGATGCCTGGCAGTATGGCTGAAGTCACAGGCGTGGTGTGGATGACTCCATTCTTGATGAGGAAGAGGTTCTCGCCCGCGCCCTCGCTCAAATAGCCATTCACATCCAGGGCAATCCCTTCGGCATAGCCATGGCGCTTGGCCTCGCGGGAGATGAGCTGGGAAGAGAGGTAATTGCCCCCCGCCTTGGCTCCGGTCGGTATGGTATTAGGTGCCAGGCGATTCCAGGATGAGACGGCCACATCGACACCGTTCTTCAACCCCTCTTCCCCCAGGTAGGCCCCCCAGGGCAGGGCACCTATCATCACATCGGTATGGGCATCTTTAGGCGGATGCAAACCCAGGCCCACGTTGCCAACGAAGGCCAGAGGACGCAGATAGCCGGATTTGAGGCCGTTTTCACGCACTATGACGCGGCACGCCTCACAGATGGCCTCCTTGCTGTAGGGCATGTCCATCCAGTAGATCTTGGCGGAGTCAAACAGGCGCTGGATGTGTTCTTGCAAACGGAAGATGGCTGGGCCCTTGGGCGTGTCATAGGCCCGAATACCTTCAAACACAGAGGAGCCGTAATGCAGGGCATGGGTCATCACATGAACTTGAGCCTTGTCCCATTCGACTAGCTCACCGTTGAACCAGATATATTTGGTGGTTTTTGACATCTGAATGCTTCCTTTGATTAGGCCCGGATGGGGAAAGCGGCTTGTTGCGTCAACAGTTGTGCGGCGACATGTGTCACATCATTCAATTTTGCCAGCTGAGTATGCAGCAACTGGATGGGACGTTCACTCGCAACCGTTACCGTGATGCAGAGATCCTGGCAATCGACCTGGCTCTCCATGTTGATGCTGCGCAGTTGGAAGCCCCGATGCCGCACCACCCGCAGTACGCGCTCCAGGAGCTCGGGACGAAATTGCGCGTGAATGGTGAGTTGATGCTGTTTCATGCTTGAGCCTCCAACATGTGTTCGTTTGCTGCCCCTGGCGGCACCAGTGGCCAGACGTTGTCATCTGCAGAAATTGAGACGTGCAGCAGGTAGGCCGTCGGGCTGGCCAACAGGCGGGCCAGAGCCGGAGCAACCTCCTCCTTGCGGGTGATGGTTTCGCCAGGAATGCCGAAGGCCGAGGCCATGCAGACAAAATCCGGGTTATCCGTGAGTATGGTCTCGCTGTAGCGGCCATCGAAGAAGAGCTCCTGCCACTGGCGGACCATGCCCAATCGCTGATTGTCCAGCAACACCATCTTCACCGGCAGCTTGGCGCGGCGCAGGGTACCCAGCTCCTGCACATTCATCATGAAGGAGCCATCGCCGCTCACCAGCACCACCTCAGAGTCAGGGCGAGCCACCTTGGCCCCCACGGCCGCAGGCAAACCGAAGCCCATGGTGCCCAGTCCGGAGCTGGAGATGTGGTTACGGGGGCTATTAAAGCGCATATGCTGGGCCACCCACATCTGGTGCTGACCCACATCACAGGTCACTACCACCTCCTCTGGCAAGGCATCGCTCAACTGCTTGAGCAGCAGCGGAGCATAGATGCGCTCACCTGGATGGTCGTAGCGCCAGGCAAACTGCTCGCGCATGCCCAGACAGTGTTCCTGCCAGGGAGCAATAGTGAGCGGCATGGCCAGGCGCGGCAACACACACTTCAGATCAGCCTGTAGACTCACCTGCACGGAGCGGCGCTTGCCGAACTCGGCGGCGTCCACATCCAGATGGATCACCTTGGCATGGGGAGCAAAGGCATTCAGTCGCCCCGTCACTCTATCGTCAAAACGGGCACCGACCACCAACAGCAGGTCACACTGCTGCACTGCATAGTTGGCGGCTTTGGTGCCGTGCATGCCCAGCATGCCGAGGAAGTGCGGGCTGGCAGGGTCCAGTGAACCTATGCCCTTGAGCGTCGTCACGGCTGGCATGGCCGTTTGAGCGGCAAACTCCCGCAGCTCACTCACCGCATCGGCCAGTGCCACGCCCCCGCCCACGTAGAGCACAGGCTGTTTGGCTGCGGCCAGCAGGGCGCGCGCCTCGGCCAGCGAAGCCTCACACAGAGGCATAGGCTCATCCACCAGATGCATGGATGGACGCGGCTCCAGCAGCGCCGTCTGTACATCCTTGGGAATATCGATGAGCACAGGGCCAGGGCGACCGGAGCGCGCTATCTGGAAGGCCTCGGCCACCACAGCCCCCAGCTCGGCAGGATCCGTCACCATAAAGGAGTGTTTGGTGCATGAGAGGGACATGCCCAGTACATCGATCTCTTGAAAAGCATCGGTGCCGATAAAGTCACGCCCCACCTGGCCTGTGATGGCGACCAAAGGCACAGAGTCGAGCAGGGCATCAGCCAGCCCTGTGATAAGGTTGGTAGCCCCCGGCCCTGAGGTTGCAATGCAGACCCCCACCTGACCTGAGCTGCGGGCATAACCAATCGCAGCCATGGCCGCGCCCTGCTCATGACGACAGAGCAGGTGCGGAATACCACCATCATAGAGGGCATCGTAGACCGGCATGATGGCACCACCCGGATACCCGAAGACCTGGGTCACTCCCTGTTGGTGTAGTGCATTAACGAGATACTGAGCGCCATTCATCCTCTACTTCCTTGTGCTATCTGTGTTCCGTATGGCTGAAAAAAAACCCCCGAGCTTTGGAGCCTCGGGGGTCGTTTGCTGCGTTCTGGATAGGTGATGCTTACCTTGCGCCAGCGAATCTCGCCCCGAGCGGTGGAATAATCACCACCACCAGGTCCACGATAATAATGCTGACGACGACGATGAGGCTGCGCATGCGTTACCCAAAAAAATTCTTGTTACTTGCCGCATCAGCGGCATCCGGCCTCTACAACTAGCACAGGACTTTTAGTAACACAACCCTTTTTTATGTGCGAATGCACTGAAATCCAGCAGCAGACAGCCACAAAACCAGAACTAAACTCCATATATTGGCAATATATAGAAATATAATTTCAAATCAGGGGCAGTTCATGTCATTAGCTGTTGTTTTTAGCCGTGCAAGTTTGGGAATCGCGGCACCGCTGGTCAGCGTCGAAGTTCATATCAGCAACGGCCTCCCCGCCTTCAGCATAGTGGGCTTGCCTGAGGCCTCGGTGAAGGAGGCGCGGGATAGAGTGCGCAGCGCCCTGCTCAATGGCAACTTCACCTTTCCGGCCGCCCATATCACGGTGAACCTGGCACCAGCCGATCTGCCCAAGGAGGGGGGGCGCTTCGACCTGGCCATCGCCATCGGCATACTGGTTGCCTCACACCAGCTACCGGCCACCCGCCTGAATGGCTGTGAATTTCTGGGAGAGCTGGCCTTGACCGGCGCCATTCGCCCCGTGCTCGGCTCCCTCCCCGCCGTCCTGGCCGCTCAAGCCGCCAATCGCACCCTGATACTTCCCGCCGCCAATGGCCAGGAGGCCGGTCTCATCACCACGGCTCAGGTGCATACCTGCGATCACCTGTTGCAGCTGAGTGCCTGGCTAGCAGGGCAGCAGGAGTTGCCGCTGGCTGAGGCCCCCGAGCCGATGGCAGAACCTGAGTGGAATATCGACCTGCAGGATGTACTGGGGCAACAGACTGGAAAACGGGCACTGGAGATAGCGGCCAGCGGCCAACACCATCTGTTGCTGCTTGGCCCCCCAGGTACAGGCAAGAGCATGCTGGCCAGCCGCCTGCCCGGCATACTCCCGCCGCTGAATGATGCCGAGGCGCAGCAGACCGCGGCGATCCACTCCATAGGAGGAGTACAGCGGGAGTGGACCCAATGGCGCGATAGACCCTTCAGGACGCCACATCACAGCGCCTCAGCCGTTGCCCTGGTAGGAGGTGGCAGCCAACCCAGGCCCGGTGAAATCTCATTGGCCCATAATGGTATTCTGTTTCTCGATGAGTTACCCGAATTTGATAAGCGGGTTCTGGACTCACTACGCGAGCCACTGGAAACCGGCAGCATCACCATCAGCCGCGCCGCACGTCAGGTCGAGTTTCCAGCCCGCTTCCAGCTCATCGCCGCCATGAACCCCAGCCCTTGTGGCCACGTGGATGACCAGCAACGCCGCTCCAGCCCAGAGCAGATATTGCGCTACCTGAGCCGCCTCTCCAGCCCCTTCCTCGATCGCTTCGATCTCACGGTCGAGATCCCGCTGCTGCCCAAAGGGGCCCTCAGCGGCCCCGGAGATCGCGGCGAGAGCAGTCGCACCATTCGGGAACGCGTACTGCGAACCCAACAAATCCAGCTGACCCGTTGCGGCAAACTCAACGCCCATCTGGATAGCCGGGAAATCGAGCAACACTGCCGTCTGAGCAGCCAGGACGCACATTTTCTTGAAGAGGCCATCCATCAGCTCGGCCTCTCCCTGCGCGCCTGGCACAAGATCTTGCGTGTCGCCAGAACCGTAGCCGATATGAACCAGGAGGCAACACTGCAGCGCCGACATCTGGCCGAAGCATTAGGTTATCGCGCCATGGACCGCCTGTTTAAACGTCTGCATATTCCCTGATAGGGCGCCCATTACCAAAGCAACCGTTTCTCCCCACTGCGAGATAAATGTGGTCGGAGTGGACAAATCTCAGCAAAAAGCATGGTATATGCCCCCAGTCTGGGTCATCCGTTATTGCAATAGAGCCAATGGAATCATGGCGAGTCGACCAAGCCCGGGCAGATGCCATGCCGCAAGGTGAAAAAAGCACCTCATCGCTTTTTGGCACTTAGGTGGCGATGCCCAGAAACATTTATGTAAAAATAGCGAACTTCCCCACGAGTAGATGATGAGTGGGCGATTATTCCCATAACCAACTTTCCAGAAGAGAGTTCAACCACGGCTGACACATCGCAGCTCTGAACAGGAGCGCGGGCTAGCAGAGGGAGAGCGCGCTGGAGTAAGCATAAGAGCTAGACCGACCATGTTGGCGTTTCTACCCGGATTTGTGGTGTGTATCATCAGTGTGACCCTGACCGTGCTCAACACGGCATTCAACTCCCTGTTTATCGTCTTTTTCTCTTTACTCAAACTACTGATCCCCATTCCGGTGATCAGCCGCTTCATGAGTCGCATGGCCAACCGTTTCATGCAGAATTGGCTGCTGGGCAATGCGCTGGTCCTGCGCCTGGCTAACCGTATCGAGTGGCAGATCGAAGATCGCAGCCAGCTCAATCCGGAAGGGTGGCACCTCATCATCTGCAATCACCTCAGTTGGACCGATATCGTCATCATTGGTGACCTATTCCGCCAGCGCCTACCCGTCCCCAAGTTTTTCCTGAAGCATGAGCTCCTCTATGTTCCCTTCGTTGGCCTGGCTTGCTGGGGCCTGGATATGCCCTTCATGCGCCGCTACAGCCGGGCGTATCTGCTCAAGCACCCCGAGCTAAGAGGAAAAGATGTGGAGACGACCCGGGCAGCCTGTGCCAAGTTTGTGCACGAACCCACCACAGTCATCAACTTCGTCGAGGGCACCCGATTCACGCCGAGTAAGGCCAGAGAGCAACGCTCCCTCTATCAGCACCTCATGCCCCCCAAGGCTGCAGGCTTATCGTTAGCCTTGGCCGGCCTGGGTGAACAGTTTGAGAAGATAGTCAATGTGACACTGGATTACCCGGACAATCGCGAGCAGCCATTCCGGGATCTACTCTGTGGGCGGATGAAGCGAATTCAGGTACGCATTGAGGAGATCGCCATCACTCCCGAGTTGCGTGGAGACTATGTCAACGACAAGCAATTCAAACGCAGCTTTCAGTTGTGGCTCAATCAGGTGTGGCTGAATAAGGATCAGGAACTGGCTCAAATGAAGAGCGGGTTATCACAAGCCCCCGATCCGGTGACCTCTACGACTCAGACGCTATAACGCGAGCCAGCTCTTCCAGCTGCTCCTCCGAATAGACGGGGATACCCTGTTGCCGCAAGAGCATGGCGGTCATCCCCTCTCCAGGCTCGAGCTTACCCTGGAAACGCCCATCATAAATCCAATGAGAGCCACAAGATGGGCTTCGCTCCTTAAGCAGGGCATATGCCACCCCTTCGCGCAGGCAGAGCGCCAACGCCCTTTCAGCCCCAAGCACAAAGGCGGAGGTAACATCCTCCCCCTGCCGAGTATGAACGCGCCCATCGGGTTGCAGCTCTGCTGGCGGGCGCGGTACAGGCAGACCACCGGCAACCTCGGGACAAAATGGGACGACTCGTCCTTCCTGTTGCCATCGCTGTAGCAAGGCATGCTCCAGCCCTTTTGTCTCACCGTCATAACGAACGGCCTCGCCCAACAAGCAACGGCTCACCAGGATCTTCTGCATCATGTTGCCCCACAAAAAGCTCATGCCGTAACTAAAAACAAGGGGAGCCTAAGCTCCCCCTGCATACTCGACAAGACTAATTACTCTTTCTTGGCTAACAAGAACTGGATCAGGGCCTTGTACTCATCGGCACTCTTCAGCGACTCCGTCTTCACCAGATACTTACCGTTAATCAGAGTCGATGGAACACCTCGAATATTGAAGCCTTCGGTGTTGTGATCATACTGTGACACCAAGCCAGTCACAGCAAAGCTATCAATGGAGCCATCAAAATCAGCCCCCTTGACACCAAGACTCTCAAACATGGCCTTCACTTCAGCACGATCCTTGGGTGGATTACGCTCAACCTGAATACGCTTGAATGCTTCGGCAGAAAATGACTCTTCGACCCCTAACAGCAAGGCCACGGCATAAGCGCGTTGCAGCTCAGGCCCCATTTCACGACCCAGGAAGGCCACAGGGTTACGCTTGAACTCTACCCCTTCTGGCAGGCTCTTCTTCACATCGGCCATAATGGGTTCAAACTGATAGCAGTGAGGGCAGAAATAGGAGAAAAACTCCAATACCTCAGGCTTGGGAGTGGGGCTCTGTTTCACAACATCGTAGTTCACTCCCTCCTTGAACAAGGGCGCAGCCTGAACCAGTGACCCCATCAACAGGCCCACCATTAACATGATGATTTTCTTCATAGAATACCTTGTATGTATTAATCATTCAGGCCTTGCGGCCCAACCCAGTAAACAGCCTATTCACTCAATAGCAAGGCGTCAATGCCAGAGGCGGCTGTTTCAAGCGAACAAGTTGTTGCTGCAACATCTGATACTGTTCAGCCCAGAATGCATCCGTTGCAAACCAGGGAAAAGCCATCGGAAATGCAGGGTCTGCCCACCGTTTGCCCAGCCATGCCAAGTGACTGACCATGCGCGCGGTTCGTAACGGTTCAATCAACTGCAACTGACGCACATCGAATTCACAAAACTCTTCATAGCCGGCCAATAAGGTATCCAGTTGCAAGCGCTGCTCATCCTGCTCACCCGAAAGCAACATCCACAGATCCTGTATCGCCGGTCCCGTCACGCTATCATCCAGATCAACCAATAAGGGACCATCGCGCCATAGCACATTGCCAATATGGCAATCACCATGTAGAGGAATAGCCGCAAAGGGTAGAGAAAATGGCGAACGTAGTGCCTCAACCAACTCATGCAGAAGATGGACAAACGGCTCTGTCATGCTCGAAGGCCACAACGCCATCTGCCGCAGCTGCAAGCAAGGCTCCAGCACACAGCGGGCAAAATTAACCGATGCACGATGTGGTAGAGGGCAACCCGAGCTAAGGCTGTGCCAACGGCCCAACTGGTGACCAACGGCCTCCAACTGCTCGAGATTATCAGGCTCGATGTGACGCCCACCCAAGCTGGGCCAGATGGCAAAGAAAAAGCCCTGAAAGTGATGCAGAGTCTGGCCATGGCAAAGCAGGGGGGTAGCGACACTCACCTCCTGCTCCGCTAGATAAGTCGCCAATGCGTGCTCTTCGGCTATTTGCTGCCGATCCCAACGCTCAGGCCGATAGAACTTGACCACGTAACGGCATTTATCTTCGGCAACAAACTGATAGACACGATTTTCATAGCTATTGAGCGCAGTCAAACCTGACTCAAGATAAAAATCGCAAGAGGCCAAGGCATCCAGGATCAACTCTGGCGTCAAGGTTTCAAAATGAAATGCACTCACCGACTCGCTCCGTGGTCAGAACTCTAGACAAGCCCCTCCTGACCCAGGGTCAGAATTAAGCAGTGACTCAGCCTTATGACTTGATGCCACGAGCACGCAAAATAGCCTCTTTGAAATCAGGCACACAATCCTTGGCCAAACCTGGGATCATCTCATTCTGCCCCTTACCGCGCATCTTCAGCTGATAAATAAGCACATCATCACTCAACTGATCCAGCGGCTCGGAAAAACCCGCCTCACTCGCTAACTTACTCAAAAATTGCACCAGACTGAGGTCCTGCTCGGCCAGCCACGCATCCTGCAACAACTCCAACAACTCTTCTATGCGATGACACTGCATGCTTCTTCTCCTCTATCAATCTGCAATTTCTATACGTGCACGCCCATTTTTCTTGGCGCGATACAAGGCCACATCAGCCATAGCCACAAGATCACTCGGCACCAATTCAATACTCGGCACCAGCCGAGCCAGACCCATGCTACAAGTAACACAGGAGCCGACCTCGGAATAGCCATGAGGTATGGCCAACTCAGCCAATCCTTTTTGCAAGGCTTGAGCAACCTGCAGTGCGCCAGGCTGATCCGTGAACGGCAACAGTAACACAAATTCCTCTCCCCCATAGCGTGCAGCCAAGTCATCTTCACGACGCAACACCTGAGGTAACAAACCGGCGACACGACGCAAACACTCATCACCGGCCTGATGGCCATATTTATCGTTAAACTGTTTGAAAAAATCCACATCCAGTAAGATCAGGGATAACGGAGCTTGAGCCCGGTTACACCGCCGCCAGGCTGTCTCCAGCGCCTTATCGAACCGGGCGCGGTTGGCGATAGCCGTCAGCCCATCCAGCTGGGAGGCCAGGCGAAGATACTCTGAGGTCTTCCGCAGCTCCTGAGCCATATGGGCGTTGGTATAGCGATGATACAACCCCTCAATCTGCCAATGAGAGAGCCGACGTCGGATAAGCGTGATAAACAGGAGAATACATGAGACGGAAAGCATGATACCTAGCCGCTGCTCATCATATTGAGAACCGAGCTCAAGTAGTAATGCCCCCCCTATGGGTATCACAACACCGTAATAGCAACGGCTGCTGCTAAGCAGCAAAATGCCAGCTGCCGCCATATACATACAAGAGAGCAGCGTGAGCATCATCCGCAATGTCACCGGCAGATGGCTCATGAAGAACATCAGGCCCATACCCCAGAGGATGGCACTAATAGTAACCGCGACAAAATATTCATGGTCCAGCCAGGCGAGACTGATGTTGTTGCGCTGCCTGCGCCACCATAGATGCCAAGAGCGCACAAGCAGGCTCAAAAGCATGGTCACCATCCAGGCGTACAACTGCTGGCTGGGAACCCAGTCATGACAGAAGTAGGAGACATAAAGAGTGAGCACGGCTAATGCAGGAATGCCAAACGAGCCATTCGCATAGAGATAGAGTAACAATTGCCGTCTGACACGGTGCAAAACGCGCTCGTTAACCAGAAAACCTCCCCAGGCTATTCTTCATATGCTCAGATAAGCCAGCGACCTACTGCCAGCAAGAGACAGCACGCCAGACAGCATGAGGATCCCTGGCCTCATTGGGTAACCATCTTCCCAGCCAGGAAAAATAGCAACGAAGCAGTCTATCCTGCTTACCCAATAAGCGGCATATCAAAATAAGCGTATGTACCTGCCGACGCTTGATCTTAACCTGCTGACCAGAGCTAAATCCTGGCGTAGCCACAATACGCTGCAGCGTGAGTAGCGCCATGGCGATCGCCCACAAACAGAATTGCCGCAATCCTTGCTCATGGGGAGGAAGCTGCAGAGTAAATTCCAATGCGTCAGCCAAGTGGCCTCGCGCCAAGGCGACAAAATGGTTCATCATCGACGCCTGTTTCGCAGCAGGGGCTGATGCCAAGTTCTCCGCACTTAAACCAAACGCAGCCAGCACCTCAGATGGCAACCAGCAGACCCCTCTGGCCCCGTCTTCACCCACATCCTTGAGAATGTTAGTCAGCTGCAGTCCCAAGCCGAAAGAGACAGAAAGAGGGAGCATATTCTCTCTCCGGCATTTAATCTCTGGGGAGTATTCGGCAAATAACTGGGTTAATAGCTCACCTACCACGCCTGCTACGACATAACAGTACTGGTCCAGGTCCTGCTGCCCGGTAACAACCTTGCCTTGCTGCTCAAGCATGCCATGACTCATGATAGTCACAGCCTTTTTGAGTATTTCCTGCACCTCAATTGGGTAACTATGACAACGCGCCAACACAGCGGGGGTATCTAAAAGTAATGCCCGTTCGTGCGCAGGTGTCTTACTGGAAATCACGGGCAACAGATGAACCGTAAAGTCGGCTGCCGATAATGGGTCACTGAATACACTCAAGAATTTAGCAAGATAAGACTGCTTATCCTGACAGGAGAGGTCGGCGTCATCTTCGATGGTATCGACGATCCGGCAAAGGAGATAGGCATTCCCGACCCAATCATTGAGAGGGGCCGGAAGCAATGGAATCGTCAGAGCAAAAGTTCGCGAAACCTGCTGTAGATAGGTAGTTTGTTGCTCTAGCGTCAGCATGGGACTACGTGGCTCCGTCATAATGAGCCAGAGATCTTACCATCCTGTTTTAATTGCTGCATGTTTTAACAACAATTACACCTAGGAACAAATATCAGGCAGGCAGGAAGACAGCAAAGCAAAAAGCCCCGATATTGCTATCGGGGCTTTTTTGTTGACCGTGTAGGTCTAATCGCGTTGCCTGCGAGCTATCTCTACTCTCGCTGACTGACCTTGCGGTCTAATTGGGTGCCTGCGAGTGAGTTTCCTATTCTCGCATGCGGGTCTTTCGACCTAATTGGGTGCCTGGCAGTGTCCTACTCTCGCATGGCGAATGCCACACTACCATCGGCG
>JBOFBS010000209.1:0-1747 GCA_051645725.1 Aeromonadaceae bacterium
GCTCCTATCAATTCAGGGTGTTTGTTCAGCCAGTTATTCACCTGAGCCAGTTCGTCGTTAGTCAGCATCAATGGCGCTCTGATGGCATCGAGCGCCATATTAGCCTGCAACGTGAGAGCGCCAGCCACAACGCCATCAAGGACGTCACCTTCTAACCCACCTTGATTGGCCTGCTTGAGGACTGTGGCAATTGCGGCTTCCGGATTGGGATGACGCGCCATCATATCCTCCATGCGCTGCCAGAAGTGGCGCGAGAGGATGTAGGCGTGACGGCTTTCGTCATACAGCGGTGCCAGGTGGTGAGGCTGGACGCGAAACCAGGGTGCTTGGCGGGGAGTAAATTCGGCATCAGGCGTGCGTAGCCAAGCGCTGTCGTTAGCCCACAGGCTGGCGCAGGGGCCGAGCACATCATCGAGCTCCTGCTGACTCATGGTGCCGAGCATCTTGGGGAAAACCCGATTATCGGCGTAGCGCAGCCACATCACGTCCCCTTCAAACGCCACCTCTATCAGGCTTTGCCAGTGCGACAAGACGACATCGATAGCCGCATCGCTTGTGACGTAGACGCCGCCCAATTGAGGGTGAGCGGCAATAAACTCGGGAGCGGGGTTGGGCAGTAGCCAGGGGCCTTGTTCGGACTGTTCAGCAAAAGCAGTACCGGCAAACAAGGGGATTGCATTGGCACCGCCCTGATTGCAGTAATCCGCTACGGCGGTGGTATCGAGCGCGGCATCGACGATAGCAAACAGTTGGCCGGGATGTTGGCTACACCACTCTTGAAAGGTCATGCCTTACCTCCTTGGGCAAAGGGGCAGGGCTTCACTAGCGGGGCCATAGACTCCATGCTCTTTTGAATGGCACTCGCTGGAATAGTCGCTGGTGGTGCGGGTGGCACCTTGACTGCCCCCGGCAAGCCGGGCATCTGACCCGCCCAACCAGAGCCGGAGCCAGGGCTGCCCCCTGAGTTCATCTTGATGCTGGGACCGACCAGGGTGACACCACTGGGGTCAACTTTCACAAAGCTGCCACCGACCTTGAGGGTTAACTCGGAGCCTGCTTCCAGCACAATCTTGTTACCGGCCTTGATGTGGACCTCTTGGCCCGTTTCAACCAGCAGTGACTGCCCCAGTTTCTGGTGCATGGAAGCGTCGACGGTGAGGGAATGGTCCGCCTTGATGTGGTCGCGTTTCTCACCCTCCACCGTCAGGTGGTCGTTGGCCTTGATGCGGGTGACCCGCTCGTTGTCGATGTCGGTGTGCTGGTCGTGCTTGATGTGCCAAGCAGCGTCGTTCTCTATCAGCACATTCAGGTCTTTCTGACCGTGGATGTAAATCTCTTCCTGACCCGCCTGGTCTTCGAAACGCAGCTCGTTAAAACCTTCCCCCTGGTGGGTCTCGGTGCGCAGCACGGTGCGGGTCTTGTTGGCGGGCAGCTCGTAAGGCGGTCGGTTGGTGGCGTGGAAGGTGCGCCCCGTCACGATGGGCTGGTCAGGGTCGCCTTCCAGAAAGCTCACTATGACCTCATGGCCGATACGGGGGATGGCCATCATGCCGTACTGGCCGCCTGCCCAACCCTGACTCACCCGCACCCAGCAGGAGCTCTGGTCGTTAGAGCTGCCATATCTGTCCCACGGGAACTGCAGTTTGACCCTGCCATGCTCGTCGCAGTAAATCTCTTCGCCCTCGGGGCCAACCACGCTGGCGATTTGCGGGCCATCCACCATGGGTGTGTAAGGCGCCTCGGGGCT
>JBOFBS010000210.1:0-8363 GCA_051645725.1 Aeromonadaceae bacterium
GGGGTGACGGAATACAATATTTACCGCAAGACCTTCCCGGCCATTCTTATCGCCAACCATCTGGGACATACAACCGATGGCGCCCTGCTCATCATGGATGATCCTCAGCTCTACCATCAGACCCCGCAGGTCACACTCTAACGGCAGCCTGACAGCCACAAGCAAGAGGTCCAACAGTGACATTTTACGAACAACAGGCCCAGGCTCGGCAGCTCACTCGCCTGCTGGTGCTGCTTTATGGTTGCGGAGTCGTGGTATTGGCCATGCTTTCCAGTCTCTTCCTCAGCTTGATGTTTATTCCCCTAAAACTGGCATGGTGGTCCAAGGTAGCAACATCCGATCAGCCCTTGTTCAGTCTGGGACAATTTTTAACCCTGGCGGCCATCATTCTCTCCACCAGCTTGTTTGTGAGTTATTTACGTTATCGCCAACTACATGAGGGGGGATGGCAGGTCGCCAAAGCCCTTGGTGGACGCCGTCTACTGCCCAATACCGCTGAGTTGTCCGAGCAACGCCTGCGTAATGTGGTCGAAGAGATGGCGATAGCCTCCGGACTCCCGGTTCCTGCACTCTTTATCCAGGACGCTGAGCAGGGGATCAATGCCTTCGCAGCCGGGATGACCATCAACGATGCCGTCATAGTGATCACCCGTGGCGCCTTGTATGCCTTGGAGCGGGATGAGCTGCAGGCGGTCGTTGCCCATGAGTTCAGCCATATTCGTAATGGCGACATCCGCCTCAACATGCAATTAGCTGCGGCGCTGGCAGGACTGCTCTTCATCGAACGCATAGCCGATTTACTCACAGGCGATGGCTCAGGGGAACACGGACAAGGGGGGCATGGTCGAGGCGTTTTTGAATGGGGGTGTCATGCCGTCGGTTATGGCGGTGTTCTCTTCAGTCAACTCATTAAGGCCGCCGTCAACCGGCAAAGAGAGGTGCTTGCCGATGCCTCGGCGGTACAATTTACTCGTCATCCACTGGCCTTGGCCAATGCCTTAAAAAAAGTCGCGGGTCACCCCTATGCCTCCCTCATCTTTCACCCGGCAGCCAAAGAGTACAGCCATCTCTTTTTCGGTCAGGGTCAAAACAGCAGCTTCTCCGGTCGCCTGGCCACGCACCCTCCGCTGAGTGAGCGGATCCGCCAGCTAGAGCCAGAGTGGGACGGCAAATACATACGTGGCAGCGTCAACGCCCCCATTGATGAGTATAGAGAAGAGCACGATCTTCCCCTTAACCAACGACAGCAGCGTCAACAAGAACGCCATGAGCAACTGGCCGTATTAGATTTTAATGCGCCAGATGAGTGGCTGGATCTGCTGCCCCCTGAACTGGTCGCGGCGGCCCACGATCCACTCCAGGCTCAACTCCTGGTGTACGCTCTACTGCTGGACACCGACATCGCGATCAGACATAGACAGCTCAACTCGCTACCCGATCCCGAACGTGTGGATGAACTGACTCGATATGAACTTCCCCGCCGTTTGCGGCTGGGCTTGCTGGAGCTCACGCTGCCGAGCTTGCAGTTGATGACCCAAGCAGAGTACGAGACATTCCGCGATCACATAAACACCCTGAGTCGGGCAGATGGCGAGAGCAGCATGTTCGAATGGCTGCTCTATCGCTTACTCGATCACCAGCTCCATAGCCGTTTTACTCCCCGAGCCAACCCAGGCATGGTACGAGACATCAACGAGCTACAGGCCGCCATAGCTGAGCTGAGCGCGGCGCTAGCCTATCACTGTGCCTCAGAGCAGAGCCAGATAACGCTTTTTTATCAGCACATCATGGAGCAGTTGCAGCTCAATCACCCGCTGGCCCCCCACTGTCCCGATCTTGCCCAGATGGCTACGGCCCTGAGCCAACTCCAACGCGCCAGCCCGGGTATACGTTTGCGCCTGGTGCAAGCCGTGGTGACAGCCATCGAGCTGGATGGTCAGGTCAGTGATACCGAATTTGAGCTGTTTCGACTTCTTGCGGTCTGTCTGGAGTGTCCGATCCCGCCCCCTCAGCCAGGAGCCGCCCCCCTCCACTAAGTGACAAAAAATCCACGCTTACCGTGGATTTTTTGTTTGCTGCTTAGGCACTACTCTTCTTAGCCGCGGGCGGCGCACTCTTCTTGTCGTTATTGGTAGGCGATGCCGGTGGCGGTTGAATATCAAGTGTTGCGGGTTTAGCCTCGACTGCCTGTGGTTTGGCAGCCTCAACGGCAACCGGATCCTTGGCAATACCTTGTGCTATGGCTGCCGCCCCCGGGTCGTCCGTAGTGTAGAGCGGCCCCCCGACCTCTTGTCCCCGGGTCTCCACATTCGGCAAGCTACGGGACATGGAGATGATCACCCGGCGGTTTTTGGCCCGCCCCGCCTCGGTATCATTCACCGCTATATGTTGTTTCTCCCCATGTCCATCCACCTCGATGCGATTGGGATCAACCCCAAGCGAAGCAAAGTAGTTTTTGATCGCCTTGGCCCGACGCTCGGAGAGTTTCTGGTTTGGCCAGCGGCCACCATAACTGTCCGTATAGGCATTGATCACTAGCATATCGATGGAGGGATCGGCCTTTACATACTGCCCTATCATTTCGATGCGGCGGCGGGAGTACGCTGTCAGCTGATCGCTGTTTTTCTCATAGTTCAAAATGGTGAAGGCTATATCTTCAAAGGTATAGGGCAGCAGGCTCTGTAAGCACATCAAAAAGGATTGATAACGGGGGTAAAAACCCACGGCAGAAACGGAGACCTGTACCGGCTGTCCTTTGTGGTACCAATCGCGGAACAGGAAGGCCGGGAATCGCCCCTGCTCTAATTCCCCAGCCATGGCCCACGCCGTCTGGCCATTGACCAGTCCATCAAACTGCTTGTAAAAACGAATGGTGGAGAGACCCGTCTCTGCGACTCCAGGTCGCCAGCGGGGAGGCAAAGAGCGCAAGGTAACGGTCTGAATACGGGCATTAGGACGCAGCGGCTTGAGCTCGAAATCCAGGTTGATATTCTTACCGGCACGGCTGACAAAGGCACCACTTCCATAGTTGGGAATAAAGTGCTCCAGCCGGCACTCCAGGGAGCTATCGCCCGTCAGTCGCCAGCTGGATTGATCGAGGGAGGCTCCATACTCCAGCACGGCGGCCTGCCCAGCCCCCGATAGCATCATAATGGCAAACAGATACCTATACTTCACGGCGATCTCCTCTTCCCTATCACTCAAGCTATCGGCCGAGATGCCATAAACTTTAGCGTTAGCGAACCTGTACGTGAACATGGGATTTGCCAGTCTCATCTGCCATAATATGCAACCTTCATGGCAGGATACGGCAATAAGCCGCCCTCAAACCCAGATTTCAAACGGGAAAGGAGAGACCCGATGAACAAACGAATAATACAGATCGAAGAACGCCCCTCATTGCTGGAGAGTATCCCCCTTAGTTTTCAGCATCTATTTGCCATGTTTGGAGCCTCGGTACTGGTACCCATGCTATTTAAAATAGATGTGGGTACAGTGCTGCTGTTCAACGGCATAGGTACACTTATCTACTTGTTTCTCTGCCAAGGCAAAGTCCCCGCTTATCTGGGTTCGAGTTTTGCGTTTCTCTCCCCCGTGTTTGCCGTGATGGCCAGCTACAGCTACGAGACAGCTCTCGGCGGCTTCATCGCCTCAGGTTTGCTCTTTATGGCGGTCGCCTTCCTGATCAAACTTTTTGGCTACAAGTGGATTAACGTTCTCTTCCCTCCTGCCTCCATGGGGGCCATTGTTGCCATCATTGGTCTTGAGCTGGCCCCTGTGGCTGCAGATATGGCCGGTCTGACCGCCAAGACGCTGGATCCCAAGGTCGTGGGTGTCTCCATGTTTACCCTGGCTGTCGTGGTATTCGGCTCTGTGCTCTTCCGCGGTTTTCTAGCCGTGATCCCTATTCTCATCGCCATCATTGCCGGTTATCTGGCAGCCTGGAGCGTTGGTCTCGTGGATGTTAGCGCCGTGAGTTCCGCCGCCCTCCTGCAACTGCCCACCTTCTATACGCCTCACTTCGAGCTTGCGGCCATTATTACCATTCTCCCCGCTGCCTTTGTGGTGATTGCCGAACATATAGGGCACTTTATCGTCACCGAGAAGATAGTGGATCGCCCCCTGATGAAGGATCCTGGCATGCACCGCTCTTTGATGGGGGATGGCTTCTCCACCACCCTCTCCGGTTTCTTCGGCTCGGTTCCGACCACCACCTATGGTGAAAATATCGGCGTCATGGCGATTACTCGCGTTTACAGCGTTTGGGTCATTGGCGGAGCCGCTGTCATCTCGATTCTGCTCGCCTTCTTTGGCCAATTTACTGCAGCCATCCGCACCATACCGGTTCCCGTCATGGGCGGCGTCTCCTTGTTGCTGTTTGGGGTAATTGCAGCATCCGGTATCCGAATGCTGGTAGAATCCAAAGTGGACTACAGCAAGCCTAAAAATCTGATCCTCACCTCTATTGTGTTGATCGTTGGCCTGTCTGGCGCCCACCTGGATCTGGGTAGTGTCAGCCTGAAGGGCATGGCTCTGGCTACCTTGCTATCCATTGCCATCAGCCTGCTGTTCGAGCTGTTCGAGCGCCTGGGCTGGATGAGCACCTATGACATCATGGAGCCGTAACAGGCTCCCTTTTTATTATGATAATTGAGTCGGCCGGATGAACGATAAGAAGAGCGTACACCCCTTAAAAGAGCGATTTCGTGGCTATTTCCCTGTTGTGATCGACGTGGAGACAGCCGGGTTTAAAGCCCAAACCGATGCTTTGCTGGAGATAGCCGCCTGTACGCTGACTATGGATGATGATGGCTGGATGCATATCGATGAAACATTCCACTTTCATGTGGAACCCTTTGAAGGGGCAAACATCGAAAAAGCCGCCATTGAATTCAACGGCATTGACCCCTTTAGCCCGTTACGTGGGGCCGTTAGTGAAAAAGAGGCGCTTGGCGCCATATTCAAGGGGCTGCGTAAGGGTTTAAAAGAGACGGAGTGCCATCGCGCCATTGTCGTTGCTCACAACGCCGCATTCGATCATGGATTCATGATGGCGGCTGCCGATAGAGCAGGGCTCAAGCGTAACCCGTTTCATCCCTTCGCCACCTTTGACACCGCCACACTGGCTGGTTTGGCCTTGGGACAAACAGTGCTGGCCAAGGCCTGCTCCTGTGCCGGCATACCGTTTGACAATAAAGAAGCACACTCGGCACTTTATGATACACAAAGAACCGCTGAACTCTTTTGCCATATCGTCAATCGTTGGAAATCACTGGGCGGCTGGCCACCTAGCCTAGTCGAATAACCCATACTGAGGGCCACCCGACGGTGGCCTACCCTCATTCGTCATGTAGAGAAAAGTCATGAATCCGGTTGTTGTTGCCGTTCTCTTGATGCTGCTGCTGAGCCTGCTACGCATCAACGTCGTTGTCTCCCTTGCCGTCAGTTCCATCGTCGGTGGCCTGGTCGGCGGGTTATCACTACTCGATACCCTTGATGCCTTCACCAAAGGGCTAGGCGGTGGCGCCACCATAGCCCTCTCTTATGCCATGCTTGGTGCCTTCGCCGTAGCCATCTCCCGCTCTGGGATCACAGATCTGCTGGCTCACAAGGTGATCGCCCAGTTGGGCAAAGGCGTGACTCCCTCCCATCTGCTCTGGGTTAAAAGTCTGCTGTTAACGGCGTTGCTCGCCGTCAGTATCGCCTCGCAGAATTTGATCCCGGTACACATAGCCTTCATTCCCATCCTGATCCCGCCCCTGCTGCACGTCATGGCCCAGATGAAGCTAGATCGTCGTTTGGCGGCTTGTGTCATCACCTTCGGCTTGACGGCTACCTACATGATATTGCCGGTCGGATTTGGTGGCATTTTCCTCAATGACATCTTGGCGCAAAACCTCATCCGAAATGGGGTCACGGTCGAAGGTCCACAATTGCCCCTGGCCATGGCCATCCCGGTCGCCGGTATGGTACTGGGTCTTATCTGCGCCTTTTTTACCTACAGGAAACCTCGAGAGTATGCACTTGAGCCTATTCTTGCCATAGAGCCAGAAACCATCGAGTTCACCCCGCGTCACCTCTGGGTTGCGGTTATCGCCATTGTGGCCGCTTTGGGGCTGCAGCTCTACACCGACTCCATCATACTCGGGGCTCTGGTTGGCTTTCTTATCTTCACTCTGGGTGGCGTCATCACCTTCCATGAGAGCCAGGACACCTTTACCCAAGGCGTGAAGATGATGTCTCTGATTGGCTTTATCATGATCTCGGCCTCGGGTTTCTCTGGCGTCATGAACGCGACACATGGGGTCGAGACCCTGGTGCAAGCCGTTGGTGACGTGCTGGGGCAACATAAGGGGCTGGCCTCATTCGCCATGCTGCTGGTCGGCTTATTGGTGACCATGGGCATTGGCTCATCCTTCTCTACCGTCCCCATCATTGCCGGCATCTACGTGCCGCTCTGTTTGCATCTGGGCTTCTCCCCTCTGGCCACCATAGCCATAGTCGGGACGGCTGGCGCGCTGGGTGATGCAGGCTCCCCGGCATCAGACTCCACCCTGGGGCCGACATCTGGCCTCAATGCCGATGGCCAGCATGACCACATCTGGGACAGCGTGGTGCCGACCTTCATTCACTACAATATCCCGCTGCTGATCTTCGGCTGGATAGCCAGCATGGTGCTCTAAGTACACTGGGGGCGACAGCCCCCTATTACTCCCCCTATGCCGATCGGTTAAACTGCCAGCACCATGACCAACGCACCATAAACGCCTCCATGAATTCACTTGAGCACTTACTACCACCTGTTTTGCTCGCTCAACTGCCCCTCTTCTGCTTACCCAGTGCCCAGTCTGCCCCCATGCCCTTAGATTTTGCAAAAGGCAAAGGAGTTGAATAGGCAATCCAAACTTGGCTCATCCATACTGATGCATATGGGTTGCGGCACAAAAGGCAGAACCTGAATGGGAAGAAACACTTTCGCTTGCGTACTCCTGTTTTGGCTGACCGCTCTTTGTGTGACGCCATTAGTCGCAGCATCACCCGACAAAACCCTGTCTGACTCCCCGGCTCACATTCTATTCATCAATCCAGCCGATCCAGCTAACAGCTTCTGGGATCAGGTTGAAGAGCAGATGCGCTATGCGGCTACCGATTTTGGCTTTCAACTCCAAATCCTCTACGCCAACGGTAGCCCGTTACGCGTACGCTCATTAGCCACGCAAGCCCTCACCAGCCAGGAGAAACCGGATTTTCTTCTCCTGCAGTTTGATGGCCCCATCATGCCGGAACTGCTGATGTTAGCCCTGCAGCAGCAAGTCAAGGTCGTGACCTTTAACACCCAGCAATCGGCAGCCTCTCGAAAAGAGATAGCGCGCCCCAGAGCGCGATACCCCAACTGGCTGGCTCACCTCTGGCCAAATGACAGATTGGCAGGAAAACTCGTGGCGCAAGCACTCCTGCAGGCAGGGCAAGAGCGCTGGCCTCGGGAAAGACCGACCATGTTGGCCTTTAACGGTGCCAAAAGTGAGGTTTCCCATGTGGCACGGGAGCGCAGTCATGGCTTGCACCAGCTCATGAGCAGCACGCAAGCCGGCCGGCTGGCCCAAGAATTCTCGGGTTATTGGGATGCAGAAAAAGCGACCCGCCCTTTGTTTTATGCGCTGAAACGCTACCCCGATACCCGGTTGCTCTGGAGCGCATCCGATGCCATGGGATTACGGTTACGACAACAACTGATCGAGGGGGGAAGAGACCCAAAGGAATTTTTGATTGCCAGTATCGATGCCACGCCACAAGGGGTAGCCGCAGTGGAGCGAGGTGAGCTGGTCGCCACCATAGGAGGACATTTTATGGAGGGTGTCTGGTGCCTGGTACTCATCTATGACTACCTAAACCAGCATGACTTTGCCGATGAGGCGGTAGAATTTAACACCGATATTCAGGTATTTGACCGCCATGGCGTAAGCACACTGCATCAGCTCTATACCACACAAGCGTTTGCCCGTCTGGACTATCGAGCATTCACACGCTCGTCCTATAACGCAACCAAGGGTAAGGCAAATAAAGCATGGAGCGGCTACGACTTCAGCTGGCGTCACCTGCTTGAGATAATGCAGGAGCAAGGATTACTCCAAGCTCCCGACAAGAAGTAGAGCCCAATAGGCCTACTTGGTTATTCTGCCTGCGGCTGACGAGCGACAGCTTCCTTGATCAAGGTTTGCAGCTCACCCTGCTGAAACATCTCCAACATGATATCGCAACCACCGATAAGCTCGCCCTCTACCCAAAGCTGAGGAAAAGTCGGCCAGTTGGAATACTTGGGCAACTCGGCTCGAATATCTGGATTTTGCAATATATCGACATAG
>JBOFBS010000211.1:0-4700 GCA_051645725.1 Aeromonadaceae bacterium
GGAAACTCACTCGCAGGCAACAAATTAGATAGACGGTTAGACCGGATATCAGACGGAATAAGTGCTGATATGGCTCAGTTGGTAGAGCGCACCCTTGGTAAGGGTGAGGTCCCCAGTTCGACTCTGGGTATCAGCACCACTATAAACATAACCCCGCTTCGGCGGGGTTTTTGTTTTGTATGTTTTTTACGTTGGCAGCCTCCGCTGCCAGTGGTGTCTGATTAATCCGTTACGATTTCATCCGTGCGGCTGAGCGTCTCATAGCTGCCCAGCAGGGATTCGCCATGCAGATAGCGCCTGAGCATATCCTGGGCTGCGAAGGCTATGATCCCTTGGCGCAGGGTGGGATTTTGGATCCCGAGCTTGAGTGTTTGTGCTGCACCTCGTTTTCCATCCCACAAGGCGATGGAATAGCTCTGTTCGTTCTCTGGGCCAACGGCCAGCGTCAGTTGACGTTCATCTTGGATATGGCGCAGCAGCGCCTCTGCCTGGCTGGGGAGCGGCTCTACTCGACCGAGCAAGTGTGGCATTACAGGAGCCAGAGCGTGGAGTAAGAGACCTGCCGATCCCTGTTCGTAGACCGAGAGAGGGGTGGCATGGAGTGTCCTGGCCAGTGCTCTAGGGAGATCGAGCTCATCTTTAGCTACCAAGTAGGGGGTGATGACCTCCAGTAACTGCTTCTCTGCCGTCATGAAGTCGGTCTGCCTGGCCTGCTGACTGATCAATTTCAGCTCAATGATTGGCATGGCTGAGCGATAGCCAAGATCGATATGGGCTGGCCAACTTAGGGTATCCAGCCTATCACTCAGGGTAGACTCAGATACGCCAAAGGTAAAATAGCGACGAACCTCGGTATTGCCCTGCTGGTAGTGGGTTGCGAGGTCTGGGATGATCTGCTCGTCAATCATCACCTTGAATTCAGAGGGGACGCCGGGAGTGAAGTAGCAGCGGGCTTTGCCCAGTTGCATATGGAAGCCACAGGCGGTACCGACCGGATTGTGTATCAGGGTGGCGCCTTGTGGCAGGCACGCTTGTTTCTGATTGCTCTCGGCCATGATACGGCCTCGTGCTGCGTAGCGTTCCCGTAGCAGTTCCAGCCACTCAGGGCGCAGCTCTAACTTCACCCCAGCCGCTAAGCTGGCGGCTTCTGTGGTCTTGTCATCTGAGGTGGGGCCCAGGCCGCCATTAATTATGATGATATCTGCGACCAGGCTGCGTTCCTTGAGGATATCGACCAAGTCATCCATCCGATCCCCGACTGTATGGCGGCGGCGCACCTGCCACCCTTGTTCCAGCAGTCGTTGGCTGAGCCAGGCTGAGTTGGTATCAATGGTAAAACCGGTTAGCACTTCGTCTCCGGTGGCGATAATTTCAATGATCATGAATACGTTCCCTGTGTAGCCGATTCAGGAGGTGTGGACCCCAAGCTCAGAGTAAGGGGCAGAGCGAGCCATGCACAAGGTTATTTGTGGCTGGATAGATTGCTGTGATCGAAATAGAAGCTGATACGGGTACGCGGGTTCAGATACTCGAATATGGGGGCGGGCAGTCTGGTGGGTGAGAGCACCTTGCCGATGGAGAGTCCTGCGTCCTCCAGATCGATAACGGCAGCTTCCTGGCGTGGTATGGCTGGATCATAGACCAGCACGCTAGGATAGAGCAGGCGTTTTGAGTTGACCGACATGACGAGCCCGACCTGGCCATTGGAGAGTTGGACCACACTGCCGGGTGGGTAGATGCCCAGCTGCTTGACCAGCAGGCCGATGAAATCCTTGTTTAACTGCTTGGTCCGGTTCTTGAACAGGAACGAGAGCACGACATGGGGAACCTTGGCCTTGGCTTGATCCTGCGGGTGGCAGAGCTCATCGTATTCATCCACAACCGCAACCATCTGGCTCAGCTTATCTATTTGCGCTCCTTTTAGCCCCTCTGGGTAGCCCGAGCCATCGAGGCGTTCATGGTGGCGCAGCACCACATTTTTGGCCTCGACCGGACAATCCTTGGTGAGCTCCAATAGCTCCAAGCCGTAGCGTGGGTGCTGTTTCATCAAATTGATTTCTGGCGTCGTTCTTGGTTCTGTCTTGCGTAAGATCTGGCTAGGAATACGAAGCATACCTATGTCATGAAACAGAGCCGAGAAACCCAGTAGCTTGATCTCGGCCTCGGTGAAGCCAGCCTCCTTGGCCAGTATCATGCTTAAGATGGAAACGTTCAGTGAGTGGTAATAGATGCTCTCACCCTCAGGACCATCGGCCATGAGATGGAGAACCATATCTTCGGCTTTCAGCAGCTGATTGGCGATACCGTCCACCAGATCTCGGGCCTCACCCATGGCGGTCAGGGGGCGGGTTTGCACCTTGCTCATCAGATTACGCAGTTGGCTTAGGGAGCGTTCAAACGACTTCTCACTACGCTGTAAGTTGCGACGATACTGTTTGAGTAGTTCTATCCGCCGTTCTTTCTCTGCGGAGAGCTGGCTCTGGAGACCCTCGAGGTTTTCACTGCTGTATCGGGCTTGCTCTCCATTCGTTTCATCGTCAAGCAGGGGTTTGGGAGGGGCATCGGAGCGATCGGGGAAAATCATCACCTGCTTGAGACCAAGGCGCCGGATGAGGTCAATTTGTTCCTGACTTTTTATGAGAAAGCTTGAAAACAGGAAGGGGTGTTCCTTCCAGTTTAACGGGAGTTTGACGTAATTACCTACTTGCAGTCGGTCGACCGAGATCTTGATGCCAGCCATTTGTCTCTTATTGTTATTCAGCTACACGCTTATGCTAGTCAAAGGGAGGGTGAAATTAAAGCGACATTATGAAACCGGCACCAGTTTACCGCAGAGGATGACAGGCGAGGTTGCATGGTGTAGATTTCTGGATGTCCAGACGTTTTTACTGATGTAGTACAGGAAGTGCACCATGCCCATCAAGATCCCAGACGGCTTACCCGCAGCAGATGTGCTTGGCGAAGAGAACATCTTCGTCATGACCGAGAGTCGAGCCCTGCACCAGGACATTCGTCCCTTGCGTGTGCTTTTGCTCAATCTTATGCCCAAGAAGATTGAGACCGAGATCCAGCTGATGCGTATGCTCTCCAACTCGCCATTACAGGTGCATGTCGATCTGCTGCGCATTGATGATCGAGAGTCGAAGAATACTCCCAAGGCGCACCTCGACACCTTCTATCAGGATTTCGCCCAGGTAAAACATAACCGCTATGACGGTCTCATCATCACGGGGGCCCCGTTGGGACTGACGCAATTTGCGGATGTGGTCTATTGGGATACGTTAGTCGAGATCATCGAGTGGTCGCGCCAGCATGTCACCTCCACCCTCTTTCTTTGCTGGGCAGCACAAGCCGCACTCAAGGTTTTCTATGGATTGGAGAAGCAGACTCGTGAGGTGAAGCTTTCCGGGGTTTATGAGCACTGTCGGTTAGTGGATCTGGATCCGCTGGTGCGAGGTTTCGATGATACTTTCCTGGCTCCTCACTCCCGCTATGCCAGTTTCGAGGGGGACTTTATCCGGGCTCATACCGATCTGCGGGTCTTTGCCGAGTCGGAAGAGGCGGGGGTCTATCTGGCAGTGAGTCCCGATTGTCGCCAAGTGTACGTCACTGGCCACCCTGAGTACGATGCTGACACCCTGCACAACGAGTATCAGCGCGATACCAATGCCGGGATCAACCCCAAGTTACCAAAGAACTACTACCGCCATGATGATCCGGGCCAGCCTCCGCGGGCGACGTGGCGTAGTCATGGCCACCTGTTGTTTGCCAACTGGCTTAACTATTACGTCTACCAGAACACACCTTATGATCTGCATAATCTGCCATAAGGGATGAGCCGGGGGGGGTTATTCGCCACTCCAGCCGTAGAGGTCAAGGTCTAGCCCTTCCCCTCCGGATAGCGGTACCCCCTCATCTTGCAGTCGACTCTGCTGTTCTCGTGCGTGCTCTCCCTGCAGGGAGGTAGTACCAAAGCGATTGAGGACACGATGCCAGGGCAAGCGGCTCTCTTCAGGCAGGCGGCATAGGATCCCACCTACCTGGCGTGCGGCTCGAGGTGAGCCAGCCAGACGAGCAATGGTGCCGTAGGTGGCGACTCGGCCATAGGGGATGCTCGCCACCACTTGGTAGACTCGTTGTTGGAAGCTATCTGAGGTGCCGGGAGTATTCATATTCATCTTCTGATTTTCATCCTGATCCCCTTTCTAACGTGAGCGAGTCAGGTTGTCGAGCGAACCTTCAGGTATGATGAGGGCATGCTCACCCCATTTAATATGTCTGGCCCGGCTCTAGGGGCTGGCATTGCAGTAAAGAGGACAAGCTAGTGGCACAAGATGCGCAAGGAACGCCTATTTATACCCAATTAAGCCAGTGTCTGCAGGAGCGGATCCTGCTTATTGATGGTGGCATGGGTACCATGATCCAGAGTTATGGTCTCAAGGAAGCAGACTATCGCGGCGAGCGCTTTGCCGATTGGCCCAGTGATCTCAAGGGGAACAATGATCTGCTGGTGCTCACCAAGCCCCAGGTGATCCGCGAGATCCATGAAGCCTATCTGGCCGCCGGTGCCGATATTCTGGAAACCAACAGCTTCAATGCTACCCGTATCGCCATGGCCGATTATCACATGGAAGATCTCAGCGCCGAGATCAACCGTGAGGCGGCCCGTCTGGCCCGCCAGGTCGCTGACGAGTGGACAG
>JBOFBS010000212.1:0-4139 GCA_051645725.1 Aeromonadaceae bacterium
ACGCTAAGTCTTGAGGTATTGATTTGCGATCACTAGAGAAAATTCAAGGGCAATACCCGTATTGCCTTGCGGTAGCTATGGGGTTGACCCTGTTTTCTCTGCATGCCCAGGCTCGCTACGATGAAACAGACCATTTCAAGCTCATCGCTTCACTTTCAACCCTGCATGATAACAACGTATTCCGTCTGGCCGATGGGCAGAGCAGTGGCGATCTGAGCCGCAGCGACACTATCTATACGCCGAGCGTCCGGGCCTTGTATGACAACACCTTTTCGCGTCAGCAGTTTTCTGTTGATGCCTCGATATTCCAGCCTCATTACCAAAACAACAGTGAGATGCAATACACGGGGCATGAGACCAGCGTAAAGTGGATGGGGGCCGTGGGTGAGCTGTGGCATCCGCAGCTTGGCTATCAAAACAGCCAGAATCTCGCTTCGTTTGAAGATGTGGCGCTCGGTGTCAAAGACATGATCAACGAGCAGACCTTCTCGGGTGGCGTGGCCTATGGTGGCGAGCGTAATGGCAAGGTGCTGCTCGATGCCAGCCGCAAAGAGAAGTACCACGACACTGAGCGTTACCTCAATCTGGTCGATCAGGGCTTTGGCGTGGCAGGTGGCTGGATAACAGATAAGGGCACACAGGCTACCCTGCGCTACGACAATCGCAATATCCATTTCACCGAACCGCTCCAGCAGGTGCTGACTCGCGACTACAACCAGAACAAACTCAAGCTCGGCACAGTGTGGCCTGTGACACCCAAAGTGAATCTGGGTGCCAGCCTGGGTTATATCGCCTGGCATTTTGATGCCAATGGCAGCAACAGCGATGATGTTTTTGGTGGGGCGGATGCCAATTGGCAATACAGCGAAAAGCTCAGGTTTAGCACGGCTTATAACCGTGATGCCGATGATCCTGGCGCCAATCTGCGGTTGAGTATGACCAACTCCTATAACCTGCAGGCCGATTGGCTTATGACCACCAAGCTGGGTTGGAATGCCTCCTGGAAGCGGCGCGATACCACCTATGGTGTAGTGCAGAACTCTCCGCTGCCGCAGCAACGGGATACCACAGAGACTTACCGTTTAGGGCTTGGCTGGAGCCCGCGAGACTTCTTTAGCAGCAATCTTTATGTGCAGAGCGAAGAGCGCAGCAGTAATAACGCCTTCAATGAGTACCAAGACGAGCAAGTTGGTCTGGATCTTCAATTCAAATACTAGTGGGACAGGATATGAACGATATTGCATCGCTCCCCCATGTTCAGCCTGCCAAGGGGCATCATGACAAGGAGTCACAAGAAACGGCGAGTCATTATGAGCTGATGACTCCCACCATGGCGACCCGGCTAGGTGAGATGGAGAAAATTGCTCCGCTGACCACCCTGTTCAAATCCTTCATCGACCCTATCATAGTGGTCGCCAGCCTCTACTTTTTGCACTTTTTCTTCGAAGTGACCTTCAGCGGGCCCGAGGTGATACTGGCGGCCATGGCGTTCCTGCTTACCATCATCTTTATGGATGGAACCTTCCTCTTTATGCCGGGGAGTTTTCGCTCCTGGCAGGGGTTGGGGAGCTTTATCGGTAGCTGGTGCTTCATCATTCTCTGCCTGGGGCTGATAGGTCATGTCAGCGGAATAACAGATTACTTTTACCCGCCCTACGTCCTTACCTGGTTTGTGGCTGCGCCGGCTGCCCTGCTCTTGACTCATGCCGGGGTGCGGGGCCTCTTGCTGCCGTCGGTATTCAAGGCCAAGCGCCGGCGAGTGGCCATAGTGGGTGCCAACCAGGCCGGACAAACCTTGCGGGCACGGATTTGCGGCAACCCCTATCTGAACATGGAGTTTGTCGGTTTCTTCGATGATCGCGAGTTGAGCCGGCTGGACGGGATCACGCAAGCCGATCTGCTCTGTACGCTCAACGAGATGCCAGAGTACATAGCGAAGAATGACATCAGCCGTGTCTATATCTCCCTGCCCATGTCCTCACAGCCGCGGGTGATGAAATTGCTGGATGAGTTACAAGACAGCACGGCCTCAATCTATTTCGTGCCCGACTTCTTCATCTTCGACATGATCCAGGCCCATGTGGACCATGTGGCGGGGATCCCTGTGGTCTGTATCTGTGAGTCTCCATTCCGGGGCCTCAAGGCGGTGATCAAGCGTGCCTCCGATGTGGTCTTTGGCACCATGATACTGGCTCTCATCTGGCCCATCATGCTGGCCACCGCGATCGCCGTGAAGGTGACCTCGCCTGGCCCCATCATCTTCAAGCAACGGCGCTACGGTGCTGATGGCAAGAGCATCATGGTCTACAAATTCCGCTCCATGACTGTGATGGAAGATGGCGCCAAGGTGACCCAGGCCCAGCAGAATGATCAACGCTTTACCCCTATCGGTGGATTCTTGCGTAAAACCTCACTGGATGAGCTGCCCCAGTTCCTCAACGTGCTTGAAGGGAGCATGAGCATAGTGGGCCCTCGTCCGCATGCGAATGCCCACAACGAGTATTACCGTAAGCTCATCAAGGGTTACATGATCCGTCATAAGGTGCGTCCTGGCATCACTGGCTGGGCACAGGTCAATGGCTGTCGTGGTGAAACCGACACCCTGGACAAGATGGAAAAGCGGGTGCAGTTCGATCTGGACTACCTGCGCCACTGGTCACTCTTTATGGACATCAAGATCATCTTCATGACTGTCTATCAGGTGATCAAGCGGGAAGGGAACGCTTACTAGCCCCCTCCCAGCCTCCCCCTTGGCAGGGTGAGGGGCAGTTTTTCTCCCTCCCTTTTTTAAGGCGAGGGGCAAGCCTAAACAAAAAATTGATATCAACCTGAGTTGAGAGCGAATGTCTATGCATAAGAAAAAAGTGATGACCACAAGGACACTGCTGGGTGCTGCGCTTGTCATGGCATTGGCCTTGACTGGCTGTGGTGATGATAAGGGGGCCAAGTCTCCTAGCCAGGTATTGGCGCGGGTAAATGGCAACGAGATCACAGTACTGCAGCTCAACTACCTGCTGGCACAGAACCAGAATCTGCCCAAGGAGCAGCAGCGCAGCAAGCAGGCGCTTCTGGATGAGCTGATCCAGCAAGAGCTGCTGGTGCAAATGGCCACAGAGAAGAAGCTGGATCGTAACCCTAACGTTCTGCAGGCCATGGAGTTCGCCAAGCGTCAGGTTTTGGCGCAGGCTGCCGCAGGCCAGGAGATGGCCACTATCAAGGAGCCGGGCGAAACAGAACTCAAGGCGTTTTATCAAGCTAATCCTCAACTCTTCGCCGAGCGCCAGCTCTATTCTCTGGCGGCCTTTTTGGTCAAGGCGGATGCGCTGACTCCGGAAGTAGGCGCGGCTCTGAATGGCTCAACCAATGATGAGCAGACCGCCAGCATACTCAAGGAACACGGCATCAACTTCACCAGTACCCGCACCTCAGCTCCGGCAGAGGCCCTTCCTGAGGCGGTGACCAAGCAACTCACCAAGATGCAGATTGGTGACATAGTGCAGGTCAACGAGGCGGGTAACATAGTCATGATGCAACTCAAGGGGCGCACTCCAGCTCCCATGACCTATGACCAGTCGCGTGCTGCCATACTGCAGCACCTCAAGCAGGGCAAGCTGCAGAGTGAGGGGAGCCAGAAACTCGAACAACTGAAGCAGAGCGCACAGATTGAATACCTGCAGAAGTTTGATGAGAGCGATGTAGCCAAGGACGACAAGCCTGCGCCCTCTGCGGCAGCTGCGAGTCAGGCGGCGGGCGATGACCATCTGAAGTCTGGGTTGAAGGGGCTGAAATAATGCTAACGAAATGGCTGTTACTCATCAGTTGCCTGCTGGCGTCGCTTTCTCTGCAAGCGGAGCCGATCCCGGCAAACCGCTATACCCTGGGCGCAGGCGATGTCATCAAGGTGTCGGTTTATGACCACCCGGATCTGCAGTTTGAGGCTGAAATCACCGATGATGGCACCTTGAGCGTGCCGCTCATCAATCGCGTCAAGCTGGCGGGGCTCACCTTTAGCCAGGCCGAAAATGAAATTGCCAAGCGTCTGGAACAGGGCGGCTATGTGCAAGAGGCCCACGTCAATATCCTGATCACCGGCTATCGCAGCCAACTGGTCTCTGTGATTGGTGAGGTGAACCGTCCCG
>JBOFBS010000213.1:0-9675 GCA_051645725.1 Aeromonadaceae bacterium
CATCCCCTCACCATTGATGGCGCCACCCGCTACCTGATCACCGGGCCGCTTCTGCTGCGGCAAACTCTCCCCGGTAAGCAGCGACTCATCCACCTGGCTGCAACCAGTGATCACGCGTCCGTCCACGGCAATGCGCTCACCGGCCCGCACTCGGACTCTGTCGCCAACACGTACGGCAGCCAGGGGGACGATCCGCTCGGCCCCACCCTCCAGAAGACAAACCCTCTCCGGGCGCAGAGCCTGCAGTGCACGGATGGCCGAGGTAGTCTGACGTTTGGCGCGCGCCTCCAGCCATTTGCCCAGCAGCACCAGAGTGATCACCGCCGCCGAGGCTTCAAAATAGAGATGGGGCTGCACCTCATGCAGATGGAGATAAGAGTCCCTCAGTGACAGCAGCCAGAGCCAGCAGGAGAGGCCATATGCCGCCGAGGTACCCAGCGCCACCAGTAACTCCATATTGCCACTGCCTTGGCGCAACGCCACCCAACCAGCACGATAAAAACGCGCCCCCAGCACGAACTGCACCGGGGTGGCCAGCAGCCACTGCCAAAGCCCGGGCAAGGCCAGATGCGCCCCCCACAAGCCTCCCAGCATGGGCAGAGCCAGCGGCAGGGTTAATAGGGCACTCAGAGCAAGTGGTAACCAATCTGGCCAGTTGGCCTGAGGGGGGTGAATCGTGGGCTCATCTGGCCAGCTAGCCTTAAACCCAAGCTGCGCCACCCGCTGAGTGATGGCCGCTTGTTGCAGCGGCGCCAGCCCCAGGATCCGTGCCCGAGCCGTTGCCAGGTTGACACTGACCGTCACCACACCGGCTAGCTCGGCTAACCCCTTCTCCAGTCGACGAACACAGGAGGCACAGCTCATGCCCTCCACGACCAGCTCAAACTCCTGCATGCGCATATGAAACCCAGCCTGAGTGACCACCTGATGCAACAGCTGCGCGGTTACCTCGGGGCCAGCCTGCAGGGTGGCCCGCGCCAGGGCGAAGTTGACGACCGCCTGCTGCACTCCCGGCACCTTGGCCAGCTGCCGCTCCAGACGGGCGGCACATGCACCACAGCTCATGCCTTGAATATCCAATTGCCAGCTGTGCCCTGAACCTGGAGTAGAGGCCAAAGAGACAGTTGGCCCCGTGTCAGCTGTTGTCATAGTAAGCTCCCGCACAATCACCATGAGGCAAGCATGGACCTTACCACGAGGGGAAGGTCAAGCAGAGTATGGCCTGATGCCAGAGCCACTGCTGCTACGATACGGCAGATAAAAATTTCAAGCTGGATGAAATTTACCCGGTTCTGGCTCACACTTTATCCGATAACCTATCCGGTACGAGGTGAGTCATGCATACCTTCATCATCGAGGATCTGATTTGTGAATCCTGCAGCAGTGCCCTCACAGAGACCATACACCATGCCGATCCCCATGCCCGCGTCATGATTGATCTAGAGCACTACAGAGTGGAGATCGACAGCCACCTCAGTCACGACGAGCTTGCCTCACGCCTGCTGGAAGCGGGGTATAACCCCAAAGAAGAGAGAGCTTAACTCGTCACGTTCCCCAAGGAGCCAAGATGCACACATTAATCGTGGTCTATCACAGTGGCTACGGCCATACCCAGAAACAGGCCGAAGCCGTAGTCGCGGGGGCAAGTCAGGTGGAGGGGATAGACGCCACCCTGCTCGCCATCGACAGCAATGGGGAGCTGCCAGAGGGTGGTTTTGAGCTCCTCACTCGGGCCGATGGCATCATCTTTGGCGCCCCGACTTATATGGGAGGCCCCTCCTGGCAGTTCAAAAAGTTTGCCGATGCCAGCTCTCGTCCCTGGTTTGGCCAACAGTGGAAAGACAAACTGGCGGCCGGTTTTACCAATTCGGCCAGCATGAACGGTGACAAGCTCTCCACCCTGCACTATCTGTTTACCCTGGCCATGCAACACGGCATGTTGTGGGTCGGAACCGGCATGCTCCCCTCCAACAGCAAGGCTGCACAGCGAAATGACCTGAACTGGCTCGGCAGCTTTGCCGGCGCCATGGCCCAATCCCCCTCGGATGCCAGTCCGCAAGAGGGTCCCCTGCCCGGGGATCTGGCTACGGCCCGGGCCTTTGGCGAACGGGTGGCCGAGCAGATACTTCGCCTGAGTTAAGCGCCAGGAAGCCAAACGGCAGAAACAGCAACGCCACCTGTGCAGGTGGCGTTGCTGTTATCAGGCGAGCAGAGCGTTATTGCGCCAGCAAGACCTTGCGCAATCGGCGCAATCCCTCAACCATCAGTTCCGGCTCGGTATGGCTGAAGTTCAACCGCAGATAACCATGTGGGGGCTCATCTTCGGCAAAGAAGGCTTCGCCCGGCATGAAGGCTACCCCCGCCGCCAACGCGGGCTTGAGCAGGGGGCGCGTGTCTCGCACCTGCTTCAACTTCAACCAGAAGAAGAGGCCACCTGAGGGCACATCCCAATCAGCCAGGTCGGCAAACTCACTCTCCAGGGCCGCAGCGAAAGCATCGCGACGTTCACGATAGAAGGCTTGCAGGCGCTCCAGACGGGCCGGCTTGTCGGCTGAGCGCATATACTCCAGCGCCAACCACTGGCCTGGACGGTTGGTGTGCAGATCGGCAGCCTGTTTCAGTCGCACCAGATGGGGCATCAAAGTGGGGTGAGCGATGAGATAGCCCACACGCAATCCCGGGATCAGCACCTTGGAGAAACTCCCCTGATAGATCCAGGGCGCCTTTTCCAGCAAGGAGCAGATAGGAGGCTTGGGGACGCCATCATAATCCAGCTCGCAGTAGGGCTCATCCTCCACCAGAGGCAAGCCATAGCGATCCAGCACAGCCGCCGTCGCCTGACGTGCGGCGACGTCATAACAGGTGCCTGACGGATTCTGAAAACTCGGAATGAGGTAGGCAAAACGGGGCTGATGATCGCGGATCTGCGCCTCGAACGCCTCAATATTCAACCCATGGCTGGTAAGCGGGACCCCATCGCACTTGGCCTGAAACAGGCGGAAACTTTGCAACGCCGCCAGATAGGTTGGGGACTCAACCAAAACATGGCTATCCGGATCGATAAACAGCTTGGAGGCCAGATCCAACCCCTGCTGGGAGCCGGAGAGGATCAGCACCTGGTTGGCATCACAGCGAATCCCCTTGGCTCGCGCCTCCTGGGCAATCGCCTCACGCAACTCGGGTTCCCCCTCACTCATGCCATACTGCTTCAAGCGTGTCGGCAATGAACTCCAATCCGGCTCAGGGAAACTCCCCGCTGCCGGCAGACCACCCGCAAACGAGATGACCCCAGGCTGCTGGGCCGCAGCCAGAATTTCTCGAATGATAGATGATGTTAAGTGCTCAATGCGCTGGGCGAACATGCCGACCTCCTGTCAATGGATCGCAAGATGCAACCGGCACATTTGCTTTTTTGGCCGGTTCACGGTAAATACGTCAGTAAAGTTGACCTATCTTGCCACCGGATATAATCAAGTCAATATGAGTGCCCAAAATAACCGAGCCCAATTGCATAAACTTGATGAAGCACTGGAGCTGTTTCACTTCGCCTTTCGTGCCTTCACCGCCGGGCCAGATGCCATACTGGCAGAGTATGGCTTGCAGCGCGTACACCACCGCATCCTCTACTTTGTGGGTCGTCATCCGGCCATCAGCGTCAATGCGCTGCTGCGCATTCTGGGGGTAAGCAAGCAAGCCTTGAATGGGCCATTGCGGGTACTACAAGAAAAAGGGCTTATCGAAGCCAACCAGGATCAACAAGATAGACGCATCAAGCGTCTGTCACTAAGCAGCAGGGGGCAGGCCCTGGAAGATGAACTCTCCAACAGCCAGCGTCACCTGATGGCCAGCGTGTTTGCCAACAGTGGCGAGCAGGCCGAAACACAGTGGCGAACCATAATGCAGCAGATTGCCGAGCGCCAATTTGCCCACCTGCTGGCCCCTCGAACGACTCAACCGCGCTGACCACCTGCCAGCGGCAAGCGGTTTTCCAGACGAGTAGAGTCAAAAAAGGCGCCGAAGCGCCTCTCTCTACTTACAAAGCAAACCGCTTACCGGCAAAGCCGAGCTTACTCCTCCAGGCTAAACGCCTCCTTGCTGGCTTCACACTCCGGACAGAGCCACTCTTCAGGCACCTGTTCCCAAGGCGTTCCTGGTGCTATCCCATCCTCAGGCACACCGGCACTCTCATCGTAAATATAGCCACAGACCTCACATTGCCACTTGTGCATATCGCCCCCTCTTCACCTTCTGTGATCTCTCTTCACACCATAGCAGGCGCCAGCAGATCCAGCCGGAGGCAGCGCACAAATAGTGAAATCAGAGAGCCGCCTCCAGGATCTGCCGGCTCTCCGCCAGATTGATCGCCTGACGCTCCCCCAGCGCAACGCGGTTATGCTGCTCCAGCTTGGCAATCAGCGGGTCTATGGCCGAGGCCTCGATGCCATAATCGGCCAGGCGTGTAGCCACACCAAGCGACTCAAAGAAGTGACGAGTCTGCACTATGGCCTGCTCAATCCGCTCCTCTTCACTCCCCTGCTCCACTCCCCAGACTCGGCTGGCATATTGCAGCAACTTATCGCGTTTATTCTGCTGCTGATGGGTCAACACACAGGGCAGGAGAATGGCCAGGGTCTGGGCATGATCCAGACCATGCAACGCGGTGAGCTCATGCCCCAGCATGTGGGTCGTCCAATCCTGTGGCACCCCGGCACCGATCAGACCATTGAGAGCCATGGTTGCCGCCCACATCAGGTTGGCACGCACCCCATAGTTTTGTGGCTCACTCAGGGCCTTGGGCCCCTCCTCTATCAGTGTCAACAACAAGCCTTCGGCGAAGCGATCCTGCACCTTGGCGCTGACATCAAAGGTCAGATACTGCTCGACGACATGAACGAAGGCATCGATCACGCCGTTCGCAACTTGTCGAGGTGGCAAGGTGTAGCTCTTGGTTGGATCCAGCACCGAAAACTGCGGATAGACATGAGGCGTCATGAAGACCAGCTTATCATGCTGGCTCTTGGTGATGAGCGAAACCCCGGCATTGGCGCCGTTAGCCGCGGGCAACGGCACCCGGGTCACATTGCGGCTGATCACGGCACCGCAATTCATCTCGGAGCCTGTCGCCGGCAAGGTGAGCACACACCCAAAAGGGAGGGCTTGCTGCACGGTCACCCCACCATTGAGCAGGATATCCCAAGGATCACTCCCCACCCAGCAGGCGGCAGCGGCTATAAATTTGGTGCCATCGATGACAGAGCCACCACCTACCGCCAACAGGTAATCGAGTTTGTGATTTTTGATCAGAGTGACAGCCTGCATCAAAGTCTCGTAGGTGGGATTGGGCTCAATGCCGCCAAACTCCAGAAACTCCCGTCCCTGCAAGGCAGACTTCACCTCATCCAGCACCCCGAACTTGACCACACTCCCGCCACCATACGTCAGAAGAATGCGCGCATCCTGTGGAATTTCTTTGCCAAGCTGGGCTATCTGGCCTTCACCAAACAGCACCTTGGTTGGATTACGAAACTCGAAGTTATACATGCTTTTCCCCTCTGTATTTTTACTCAATTTATGCAGCATGGCGCATAACAAATCAAAAACAAAAGAAGTTGTAGCATATTAAACAAATGGTTGTGTTACGTGAAATCAATAAATATCCGACAGAACAAAACATTCATCTAATGTACACAAAAACATCATCCTAGCTGACTAGCATCAAGCCACTTTTTACCCAAGGAGCAAATCACCATGGAAAAATTGGTACCCCTAGCAGCCCTCATTAGTGCCTCGTTATTTCTGACGGCCTGCAATTCCGATAACAGCAATCCGACCACGGCCAATCCAAGCACACCGACTACGCCAACGACACCGACCACACCGACAGTACCGACAACACCTCCGGTTTCCACATCACCCAAGCATGTGCTCTTCTTCCTGGGGGATGGCATGGGACTCACGACTCTGACAGCCGCACGCATCTACTCAGTCGGGGAAGATGGCAACCTGACCATAGATACGCTGCCGGAAACCGCCTTTCTCAAGACCTACTCTAACGACTCCCAGGTTACCGACTCGGCCCCTTCCATGGCGGCCTACATGACGGGGGTGAAGAGCAATAACGGGGTCATCGCCATGGACAGTGAGGCCACCCAGCTCGCCGACTGCTCGGCCAGCAAGGGCAAGGCCGTTACCACACTGCTGGAGCTGGCCAAGCAAACCGGCATGGGGACAGGCGTGGTAACCACAACCCGCGTCACTCACGCTACACCCGCTGCAACCTACGCCCATATCTGCAACCGCGACCTGGAAAATGATATCGCCGTACAGGCAGTACCGGGCGGGGCTGGCTTCAACAGTGCGCTGGGTGATGGGCTGGATGTGATACTCGGCGGTGGTCGTAAACAATTTCTGCCCGCCACCACCCTCAAGGGTGGGCGCAGTGACAACCGGGATCTGGTCGCCGAACTCAAGAGCAAGGGATATAGCTACGTCGCCAGCAAGGATGAGCTGGTCGCCGCCGATAGCAGCAAACGCCTGATCGGCCTGTTTAACGACAGCCACCTCTCCTACGATCTGGATCGTGCCAATGGCAAGGCAACCAGCGAACCCTCCCTGGCCGAGATGACCACCAAGGCCATAGAGGTACTGAGCAAGAAGAAGAAGGGCTTCTTCCTGATGGTTGAAGGGGGTCGCATCGACCACGCCCTGCACGACACCAATGCCAAGCGCGCACTCCAGGACACAGTGGCATTCGACCATGCCATCAAGAGCGCCATCGACCAGATGAAGAGCCTGGATCCGGATCTGAAAAATACCCTGATTGTCGTCACGGCCGACCACGACCACACGCTAGTACTCAATGGCTATGCCAAGCGTACCGGCAAGACCACAACCACTGAAGCGGGTGTCCTCGGTGTGGTGAAAAACTATGCCGGCAGTGGCGCAGGCCAGCCCGCTACCGACGCAAACAACATGCCCTACTCCATCATAGGCTTCGGCAACGGTTCAAACCGTGTCGATGGACCACGCACCGCCATAGATGATGCCATGACCAGTGGAGATGACTACCGTCAGGAGGTGGTATTCAAAGTGGGTGGCCCGGGTAGTGAAACCCATGGTGGTACCCATGTCTTCCTCGGTGCCATCGGCATGGGGGCGGAGAGTTTCCATGGCGTCATGGAAAACACCGCCGTATTCAACAAGGTCAAGACAGCCGCTGGTCTGTAATCGTCAGAATTCAAGGAGCATTCATCATGTTAAAACCTATCCTGCTAAGCGGCATCATCGCCACCGCCCTCGCCTCCTCAGCCGTGCTGGCCGCGCCAGCCAAGAACGTCATCTTCTTCCTGGGTGATGGCATGGGTCCCACCACGGTCACCGCTGCCCAGATCTACAAGGTCGGGGAAGAGGGGCTGCTGACCATGGAAACCCTGGAGTACGCAGCTCGTATCAAAACCTTCTCCCACGATGCCCAGACCACGGACTCCGCCCCCTCCATGGCCGCCTACATGACGGGCGTAAAGATGAACAACGAAGTGCTCTCCATGAGCGCCGATACGGTAGCCGAAGGCGCCATCAAGGATGCCAATGGCAACAAGGGACTCTCGGGTTGCGCCAGTAACAATGGCCAGGCGGTTCCGACTCTGCTGGAGCTGGCCAAGGCCCAGGGCAAGGCAGTGGGTGCCATCACCACCACAGAGCTAACCCATGCCACGCCAGCCGCCACCTACTCCCACATCTGTCACCGCGATGCCGCCTATGACATAGCGGCCCAAGCCATCCCCAATGGCAAAGGCTTCAATAGCGCGCTGGGCGATGGAGTGGATGTCCTGATGGGCGGCGGCGCCAACTACTGGACACCCTATGATGCTACCAACAACAAGCGCGGCCGCGCCGATGGCCGGGATCTACCCGCCGAGCTCAGAAGCCTGGGCTATGCCAGCGTCACCACCAAGGCCGAATTGGCCGCGGTGGATCCGGCCGCTAACAGCCGTCTGATCGGGTTGTTCACCAAGGATTATCACCTGGATTATGATCTGGACCGGCAGAAAAACGCCGCCAACACCCAGCCCTCCCTGGCTGAGATGACCAGCAAGGCGATTGATATCCTGAAGAACAAACCGGAAGGTTACTTCCTGATGGTGGAAGGGGGGCGTATCGACCATGCCCTGCACGGCACCAACGCCAAGCGAGCCCTGCAAGATGCCGTGGCCTTTGATAACGCCATCAAGACCGCCCTCTCCAAGGTGGATTTGAGCAACACCCTGATCGTCGTCACCGCCGATCATGACCACACCATGACCTTCAACGGCTACTCCGCCAAGGGCAACAACATCCTGGATCTGGTCAAAGAGGGGCCGGAGAAGAGCATCAAGCGGGATATCAACGGCAACGCCATCACCACCCTGGCCTTCGGCAATGGCCCCAACCGCAAGGAGATCCGTACCGATCTGACCAGCGAGCAGGTCATGGCCGATGACTACCTGCAGGAAACCGGCGTCAAACTGAGCTCGGAAACCCATGGCGGCGGCGATGTCATGCTGTTTGCCAGCGGTGCCAATGCCGCCCTGTTCAAGGGTACGCTGGACAACACGGCCGTGTTTACCAAGGTCAAGAGCGCATTGGGTCTCTAATCGTAATGGTTTTCAAGCAGGCCCCTGGCCTGCTTTTTTTTCTGAAGAGGTCTACTTGATGAAGAGTCGTTTGATTAGTCTCCTATTATGCTTCGCATTCAGTGGCAGTGGCATTGCTAATGCCACCCTGGCTCACGGCATTCAGGAAGATGAGCCACTGCCGCCCGTGCAGGCTCTGATCACCTATTTCACGCAAGAAGTCAGCCCGGATGGCATCACCCAACAGCACAGCTACAAAGAGCGCTGGATCCGCGATGGCAATACATTATGGAGCGAGCGTCTCATCCCGTTGCCAGTTGCTCGCGCATTTCACCAGGTCCATGACAATGCAAAGACCCCCCACAAGCACTTCATGTACCAGATGGCCGCCCGTTGGTTAACGCACAAACCTGATGGCAACCTGGATCTGAACTATGTGGATCACTACCACAAGAACCAGGTGTACTACCCGCCCAATGAATATGGCCAGTCAGGCTTTGTGCCAGAGTGGGAAAAGCTCACCCGCCTCTTTGCCGCAGAGAACCTGGCACTGATGAGCCTGGAGCCTGCGAACATTGATACGGAAGAACAACTACCGGAGCAGGGCAAGGATGCGCGCTGGTATCGGTTGGAACAGCATAACCAGATACTGCGCGTACTCTGGTCTGAAAAACTTCAACTCGCCCTGGCAGTCGACCGCCGGACCCTGGATGGCTACAAACAGTACCGTATGAACGTGACACTCAAACCCGACCTGCCCACCCCCCGCCCCTGGGAAAAGCTGGCCGACTACGAGCAAAAAGAGATCAGCGATTTCTTTGATTAGTAATGCAGGAAGTAATGCAGGACATCCACTTAGCGCGGACAATACGGGACATCCACTTTGGATAATCCCGGACATCCACTTAGCTTCAACGGAATAGAATCGAAGGAGGATAGCATCGAAGGACATCCATCGAAGAGATTAGGGGACATTCAAGTGAAGCGAAACCGTCGAGGATTAGAGGGACAGCAATTCTCACCGATGTCTAAGGAGATAGAGGTTTAATCATCACATGGAACG
>JBOFBS010000214.1:0-11557 GCA_051645725.1 Aeromonadaceae bacterium
ATTGGTACATTTACCATACTAGTTTGAGTTACTTCTCCGCGTGTAGGATTTGGTAGAGTCCTTATTCTACCTTGGGAGGTCAGGGATGAAGCTCGATGCCTGTACTCTTAGCGTGGTTCACTGGTTAATAGTTGCCGGCCCCCTCTCGCTAGAAGAGCTAGTCTGTGAGCGGTTGTTTCTGGAGTTCACGGAGCGAGACATCATTCATAGCCTGGGCTGGTTGAGCTCACATCACCTGATAGAGTCCTGCCATGACCCTGTTTGCCTGGCTCCCTACCAGCTGATGCCTGGTTATGTGGATTACTCGGATGAGCATTGGCGGTTGAGTGAGCTGGGGACTATAGTCCGCTGGCATGCAGCCCATTGATGTTCATCATGGGGCCTCTGTGTTGCCTTGGCCGCCCATTCAGGTTTTACTGACGGCAGAGGCATAAGGAGAGGCGATATGTGGTTAAGTGCACTGCTGTTGGGCTCAGTGGTCGATTATATGGCCGAGCAGTTTAAGTCTCAGGTAGAAGATGGCCTGAACAGCCAGCCCGTTAGCCAGCAAATCAATTATCAAGGCGAATCCATACACTTTACCCATAGGCTCTGGCGTATCGAGCCATCCAGCGTCTGTGCCGACAAGCGAACGGATCCCGCGGCGTTATCCCGTTGCCAGCTGGCGGCTCAGGCGCTATTTCGCCAGCAGTGCGAGGCGTTGGGGCAGGTTGCACCAGGCGGTGATGACGCCACCCTCGGTAGCCAGCGGGCCATGTATTGCGCCGCACTTCATGATTACACGCCGACAAAACAGCTCAATGCACAGCAGCAGTCAGCCGCATCGCAGACCACGACTAAGGGTGGCGCGGTTCAAGTGCCGGCAGCAGGGAAGAGTGCCAACCTTGTCCAACGCGACTCCCCTGCTGCACAGATCGACGATCTGCTTCGCCAGTGTAAGCGTCTGACTGTGCTGGCCTGGATCAGTAAGGATGCGAGCCGTCAGGCTGAGCGCGATAAGGTCTGTTCCCAATATGAGCAGAGCAAGAGCCTGACTCCGGCTGGGCAGAAGCAAGGATAAGAGTGTGATGGTTTTGAGCGTTGTGGCGCGGCACTTGCCTGCCTCTTCTCATGGCTCACGCTTCAGCCAGTAGTCAGGCCCTCACCTTGGCTGGCCTGACTCCCCCTATCGATATGAAGCGGCTCTGGTTTAGACGCCTGGGCAGTCCAGGCAGCGCTTGATCTGCTCAGGGCCCAGGTGCAGCTTGGCGTTGAGATCACGCAGGGCGGTGCGCAGTCCCTCTTCCACTACCGGATGGTAGAAGGGCATATCCAGCATCTGGCTCACCGTCATCTGCATCTGGTGGGCCCAGGCCAGCAGGTGGGCGATATGCTCCACATCGGGGCCCATCATCTCGGCGCCAAGGAAGCGGCCTGTGCCGTGTTCGCCGTAGACCCGCAAGATCCCCTTGTTGCGCAGCATCACCCGCGAGCGGCCCTGATCCTCGAAGGAGACCTCGCCAATCTCGAAGCAGCCGCAACTGCTGTACTTCTGGTTCAGCTCGCGCAGTGTGCTGCCCACCATGGCGATCTGCGGATCGCTGAACACCACTGAGAGCGGGCTGCGGCGCAGACCGGCGCGAATATCCGGGAAGCGACCGGCGTTGTCACCGGCAATGCGCCCCTGATCCGCCGCCTCATGCAGCAGGGGCAGCTGGTTGCTGGCATCCCCGGCGATAAACAGGTGCGGCAAGCTGGTCTGCAGGGTGAAGCGGTCGGCCACTGGCACGCCCCGGGTGTCGAGTTCGACGCCGGTTTTTTCGATATCCAGCTTGTCGACATTCGGGCGGCGACCTGTGGCGGCCAACACATAATCCACGCTGGCTTCCTGCTGTTGCCCCTGCTTGTCGAGGTAACGGATGCGCACCTGGTCGCCATCACGGAACATCTGCTCCACCTTGGCGTCGGCATCCAGGTAAAACTCCTCGTTGATGGTCTTGGCCGCGTAGTCGCGCACCTTCTCATCTGTGAGTGGGCCGACCAGACCGCCCATGCCGAACATCAACACCTTGACTCCCAGGCGGTGCAGAGCCTGACCCAGTTCCAGGCCGATAACGCCGGGACCAAACACAGCCACGCTGCCAGGCAAATCATCCCAGTTGAAGACGTCGTCATTGATGATGAGGCGATCGCCCAGCTCGTTCCACGCCGCAGGCCAGCTGGGGCGCGAGCCGGTGGCGATGACGATGCGCTCGGCGCGGATCAGGGTGTGATCGTCCACCTGCAGGGTATGGGCGTCGATGAAGCGGGCGTAACCGCTGATCTTCTCCTCTGCCGGTATGCTCTCCACCCCTTCGAGTACAAAGCCCACAAAGCGGTCCCGCTCGCGTTTGACCCGGCCCATCACCTCGCGGCCATCGATGCGTGGCTTGCCTTCGGGATGGACGCCAAAACCTGGGGCGCGTTCAATCTGGTGGACGGCTTCGGCAGCGGCGATAAGCAGCTTGGAAGGCATGCAGCCGACCCGGGCACAGGTGGTGCCGAAGGGGCCTCCTTCGATCAGGGCCACATGGGGTGTGTGGGCCTTGGCGGCGCGGTAGGCACCCAGCCCGGCGGTTCCACCACCGATGACGACCACATCCAGCTTCAACTCTTTCATGGGGACTCCTTAGATTCGGGCAAGCAATAAAAATCAGTTAACAGGCTTCAAGTAACAAATCTTTAGTGCTGGTCGGAAACGGGGTTTCGGTATTGAAGGGGTGGACTCGCCACCCCTTAGGTACCGGTTTACTTGTTGGCGAAGTAGGCTTCCAGATCGTCGCTACCGCCTATGTGCTGACCACCGATATAGACCTGCGGCACACTGGTGCGACCTGAGACGGCACGCAGGGAGACTGTGGTGGCGTCTTTACCCAGAATGATCTCCTCGTAGGAGATGCCGCGGTCGATCAGCAGTTGCTTGGCCTTGGCGCAGTAAGGGCAGCCTGGCTTGGTGAACAGGGCCACGGACTCCTGCACCTTGGCAGAGGGATCCAGGTACTTGAGCATGGTGTCGGCATCGGAGACCTTGAAGGGATCGCCTGGCTCGTTCGGCTCGATAAACATCTTCTCGACCACGCCATCCTTCACCAGCATGGAGTAGCGCCAGGAGCGCTTGCCGAAGCCCAGATCTTCCTTCTCAACCAGTTGACCCATGCCGGCGGTGAATTCGCCGTTGCCATCCGGGATGAAGGTGATCTTCTCGGCTTTCTGATCATCCTTCCAGGCGTTCATGACGAAGGTATCGTTGACGGAGACACACAGAATGTCATCGACCCCCAGCTTCTTGAATTGCGGCTGCAGCTCGTTGTAGCGCGGCAGGTGGCTGGAGGAGCAGGTCGGCGTAAAGGCGCCTGGCAGAGAGAAAACGATCACCGTCTTGCCGGCAAACAGATCATCTGTGGTGACATCCACCCACTTGTCAGCCTGACGGGTACGAAAAGTAACGTTGGGAACCTTCTTGCCTTCATGAGATTGGGACATGGTGTTGCTCCTTGGTAGTCAGTATTCATGGTGGTTTATTGCTGACTGGGCCCTCTGCCCTGTCGATGGAGTTATAATGGTCTCGAATGATTGATAGCTCCAATCATTTATTGCTATTGTTTTAATAGTTAATGGCTATCAATTGTGGTGTCAGGATGAATTTCAAGGATCTGGAGTATCTGGTTGCGCTGGCCGAAGAGGGGCACTTTCGGCGAGCCGCCGAGCGCTGCTTTGTGAGCCAGCCTACCTTGAGCAACCAGATCAAGAAGCTGGAGCAGGAGCTGGGGATCCTCTTCTTGGAGCGTACCAGCCGTAAGGTGCTCTTTACCGAGGCCGGGATGCAACTGGTGGCTCAGGCGCGTCGTGTACTGAATGAGGCTCAGTTGTTTCGTGAGCTGGCCGGTAGCCATGGGGAGTCTATGTGTGGCCCGCTACATTTGGGCGTGATACCGACTGTGGGTCCCTATCTGCTGCCCCATGTCGTGCTGGGGTTGCGGCAGGCGTTCCCTCAACTGGAGTTCTATCTGCATGAGGCTCAGACTCACCAGATAGTGGCACAGTTGGAGAGTGGCCAACTCGATTGTGCCATTCTGGCTCTGGTCAAGGAGAGTGAGCCCTTTGCCGAGTTGCCTCTGTTTGTCGAGCCCATGGTGCTGGCTATCCCCTCAAGTCATCCCTGGTCCCAGCGGGAGTCCGTTGCCATGTCTGAGTTGGCGGGGCATAAGTTGCTGATGCTTGAAGATGGCCACTGTTTGCGCGATCAGGCTCTGGGCTTCTGCTTCGCGGCAGGTGCCAAGGAGGACCGCCATTTTCGCGCCACCAGCCTGGAAACTCTGCGCAACATGGTAGCCGCCGGGGCGGGGATCACCCTCTTGCCCCAATTGGCTGTTCCGAACGAACGCTGTCGTGACGGGGTCTGCTATCTGCCCTGTCACCAGCCACAACCGAGCCGAACCATAGGTCTCATTCACCGGCCGGGTTCGCCCCTTCGGGCTCGCTATGCACAATTGGCCACCTGGATTGGTGAGCAGATGGGGAATGTTATGAGCCTGAGGCCGGATGAGGTGAATTGAGCGGGGGTCTATGAGAGCCCTTGCGGGGGCTCTTAACCGGCCATGTCCAGGCTGCAGGGTTAAGCTTCCAAACGTTAACCAGGCGTGTGTCAGAGTGACATGGGCATGACGCGGTTGCGGCCCAGCTCCTTGGCACGGTAGAGCTGTTCATCGGCGCGCCGCATTATCTGTTCATAGCCATCCCCGATCAGGTACTCGGCAACACCGAACGAGGCGCTGAGGCTGTTGAGGCGCTGGCCGCTTTTGCGCTCCATGACGGTGATCTTCTCGATGGCTCGACGCAGGGACTCGGCAAACTGACGGGCCACCAGCAGGGTGGTTTGCGGCAGTATGATGGCCATCTCCTCGCCGCCGATGCGGAACCCCTTGATACCCGCCTTGCAGGCATCGGAAACTCGTCGCGCTATGGACTTGAGCACCTGATCACCGAAGATGTGCCCAAAATCATCATTGATCTTCTTGAAGCGATCCACATCCAGGATGATGAGGGTGAAGTGATTGTGGGTGTGCAGCAGGTGGTGCAGCTCCTGATCGAAGGCCCGGCGATTGAGCATGCCGGTCAGGGCGTCATGGAAGGCTTCTGCGCGGCTCTTCTCCAGATTTTGCTTCAGCTCGGCTATCTCTTTTTCTGCCTCTGTCAGTTGGGAGTGGAATTGGCGGGTGGTTTGGGTGATGTCGCGCGAGTTCTTGACCAGTTCGCGTACCAGCGCCACTGTCTCTTCGATGGAGAGCCCCTCATCTTCGAATTTCATCAACTTGCTGAAACTTTTTTCCAGCATGGCCTGAAAACCATCGGTATCACTCAAGGTGTCACGCATGTTGGTATTGAGCTCGGAGACCATGGCCTCCAGGCTGAGCTTCATGGTTTCCACATCACGCTCGGTCTGCGCGGCCACATGCTCCTGATAGAGTAATTCACTGGAGAGAGGGCTGCAGATGCCGGATTCTTTGATGGTGCTATCCACAGCGGCGTTGAGCTGGGGATTGGTTTGGGCCACATAGGTGTACCAGAGCGCATAGTTGGTCGGCGTCGTCGGAATTTGATATTTAATCATCAGGGGGACGGCCTGTTTTAAATAGGCACTGGCCTGAACAAAACTCTCTTTGGACATGTCGACACTCACAACGGCTGACGGTTCTCTTCTAACTATCATAGACTGCCAACGCAGGCAGTGAAACTGGCCGTGCCATTTGGCACGTCCTTTCGTTATACTTTTGTGGACACTCCTAAATTCCTTGAATAAGGCCCGCCTATGTCCATCACGGATCCCTTTCGCGAACGTGAAGCCGAGAAGTATGAAAATCCCATTCCAAGTCGGGAAGCCATTCTGGCGTTGATTGAAAAACAGCGTACGCCGGTATCCCGTGACGACCTGATGAGCCTGCTCGCTCTGTCAGGAGAGGAGCAGGAAGAAGCCCTGCGCCGACGCTTGCGCGCCATGGAGCGCGATGGCCAGTTAGTCTTTACCCGAGCCAAGGCCTATGCCCTGCCAGAGAAGATGAATCTGGTGAAGGGAACCGTGCTGGGCCACAAGGATGGTTTCGGCTTCCTGCGTCCCGAAGAGGGGGGAGAGGATCTCTTCCTGGCGCCTCGCGAGATGGATCGCCTGATGCACGGAGACTATGTGCTGGTGCAGCCCACCGGGCTGGACCCCAGAGGGCGGCGTGAGGCTCGCCTGGTGCGTCTGCTCAAGTCCCGCGAGCTGGATGTGGTGGGGCGCTACTTTATCGAAAACGATGTCAGCTTCGTGGTGCCGGATGATACGCGCCTTGGGCAGGATATCCTGATCCCGCCTGGTATGAACAAGGGGGCGCGGCAGAGCCAGATGGTGGTGGTGCGCATTACCCAGCGTCCCTCAGGCCGTATGAATGCGGTAGGCGAGGTGCTGGAGGTGCTGGGCGATCACCTGGATCCAGGCATGGAGATCGAGGTGGCCATTCGCAACTACGGCATTCCTCATGTCTGGCCCGCCGAGGTGCTGGAGGAGATCAAGGGGCTGACCGAAGAGGTGCCCGAGGCTGCCAAACAGGGGCGGGTCGATCTGCGTCAGTTGCCGCTGGTGACCATAGATGGTGAGGACGCCCGTGACTTTGATGATGCGGTCTTCTGTGAGCGTAAACGCTCCGGGGGGTGGCGTCTGTGGGTGGCCATCGCCGATGTCTCCTACTATGTGCGGCATGGTAAGCCACTGGATGCCGAGGCCCATAATCGCGGCAACTCAGTCTACTTCCCGGAAAATGTCATTCCCATGCTGCCCGAGGTGCTCTCCAACGGCCTCTGCTCACTGAATCCGCAGGTTGATCGCCTCTGTATGGTTTGCGAGATGACCATCAGCGAGACGGGGCGCATGTCTGGCTACAAGTTCTACGAGGCGGTGATGAACTCCCATGCGCGTCTCACCTATACCAAGGTGGCGGCGATCCTGGAGGGGGATCCCAAACTGCGGCAGCAGTATGAGCCTCTGGTCGGGCACATAGAGGAGCTGCACAAGCTCTATCTGGCGCTGAAACATGCCCGTCATCTGCGTGGTGCCGTGGAGTTTGAGAGTGATGAGACCCGCTTCATCTTCAATGCCCAGCGCAAGATAGAGCGTATCGTCCCCCTGGTGCGCAACGATGCGCACAAGCTGATCGAGGAGTGCATGATACAGGCCAACGTCGCCGCGGCTCGTTATATCGAGAAGTGCGAGGCCGAGACCCTGTTCCGTATCCACGAACGTCCGGGTGAGCTCAAACTCGATACCTTCCGCCAGTTCCTCGGTGAGCTGGGGCTGGAACTCAAGGGTGGGTTGGAGCCTGAGCCCAAGGATTTTGCCGAGCTGGCCGAGCTGGTTCGGGAGCGGCCAGATGTGGAGCTGATCAACACCATGCTGCTGCGCTCCATGTCCCAGGCCCAGTACAGCGCCGATAACGTGGGTCACTTCGGCCTGGCTTTGAAGCAGTATGCCCACTTCACTTCGCCTATCCGTCGCTACCCGGATCTGCTCTTGCACCGCGCCATCAAGTATCAGTTGGCCAAGGAGCAGGGCAATCCCAAGCACAAGTGGACACCGACCGGGGGGTATAACTACCTCTATGACGAGATCCAGCCCATGGGTGAGCAGTGCTCCATGACAGAGCGCCGCGCCGATGACGCGACCCGGGATGTGGCCGATTGGCTCAAGTGCGAGTACATGCAGGATCATGTGGGCTCTGAGATGGAGGGGGTGATCTCGGGGGTTACCGGCTTTGGCATGTTCGTGCGTCTGGCCGACCTGCATATCGATGGCCTGGTGCATATCAGCACCTTGGGGAATGACTACTATCACTTCGATGCGGCTCGTCAGACCTTGATAGGTGAGAACTTCCGCCGCGTACATCGTCTGGGTGACAAGGTGCGGGTCAAGGTGATGGGGGTGAATCTGGATGATCGCAAGATTGACTTCCAGCTGATCGAGGAGCCGTTCCACTTCAAGGGAAAGGATGCCAAGAAGCAAATCCAGCGTCTGGAGGAGATCAAGGGCGAGAAACAGAAGGCGGCCCGACGTCGGGAGCAGAAGGCCGAGCAGCAATCCCAGGATAAGGCGGCCCGTGGCAAGGGTGGCGCCAAAGGCGAGGGCAAGGGGGCGGCCTCTGCGGGCAAAGAGGGGGCGGGTAAGAAACGTCGGCGCAGCAAAGCCAAAGCAGGCAAGGCTGGTGCCGGCAAAGCGGCCAAGAAGCGTTAACCTTTAGGTCATATCTGGCGCCCCACTGTTCGGGGCGCCAGTTGCTTGGTTCCTCTCCTATGAATATCTCGCGTGAGGTGCGTTGGCAGCTCTGGATCGTCGCCGTGGCGTTCTTTATGGAGATGCTGGATGCCACCATAGTGAATACGGCGCTACCCTCCATGGCCATGAGCCTGGGGGTCAATCCACTGCAGATGCACTCTGTGGTGGTCGCCTATGTGCTGACCGTGGCCATCATGCTGCCAGCCAGTGGTTGGATTGCCGATCGCTTTGGTCTGAGGCGGACTCTGCTCTGGGCCGTGGCACTTTTTGCCACGGGCTCGCTCTGCTGCGCGCTCTCTGGGGATCTGCAGCAACTGGTGCTCTCACGGGTGCTGCAGGGGGTTGGCGGGGCCATGATGTTGCCGGTCGGGCGTCTGGCCGTGCTCAAGCTGGTGCCGCGCAGCGAGCTGATGGCGGCCATGAATCTGGTGACTGTGCCGGGTCTGGTGGGGCCTCTGGTGGGGCCGCCATTGGGTGGCCTACTGGTGGAGTATGCCAGTTGGCACTGGATCTTCCTCATCAACCTGCCGGTGGCGCTGGTGGGCTTCGTCGCCATCTGGTTTTTGATGAGTGATGCCTGTCAGCCGGTCACGCGCTTTGACTGGCGCGGCTTTGCCCTGTTGGCGCTATTTATGGCCAGCCTGACTCTGGCGCTGGAGCGATCCGGTCATGCCGAGGGAGGGCTCCCCGGCTGGTCGTTCTGGCTGGTGGCTGGCGTGGCGGTGTCGGGTTATTTGTGGCATGCCCGCCGTCATCCCCAACCGCTCTTTAGTCTGCGCCTCTTCTCCTGTGCCTCATTTCGCATCGGGGTGGCGGGCAATCTGCTGGCGCGAGTGGGGAGTGGGGCCTTGCCCTTTATCACGCCGCTCTTCATGCAGGTGGGGCTAGGCGTCTCGCCTCTGGTGGCGGGCCTGAGCCTTATCCCTGTGGTGATAGGCAGCATGGGGATGAAGGCTGTGGTGGTGGCGCTGGTGCAGCGTCTGGGTTATCGCACCGTGCTGGTGGCCAGTACACTGGCGCTGGCGATCAACATGCTGCTCTTCGCCTGGGCCGGTCTCAACGGTTGGTATTGGCTGCTGCCGTTTCAGTTGCTCCTGCTGGGGATGATCAACTCGATGCGCTTCTCCACCATGAACAATCTGACACTCAAGGATCTGCCAGATAGCCTGGCCAGTGCAGGCAACAGCCTGCTCTCCATGGTGATGCAACTTTCTATGAGTCTGGGGGTCTCGTTGGTGGGGCTCCTGCTGGCGCATTCCGGTCACCCGGTGGCGGCGACAGGCCCCTCCCTGGATGTTTCCTCGGCCTTTATGCAGACTTATCTATGGCTCTCGCTGGTGCTGGCGCTGCCGGCCCTGCTGTTTGCCCGTGTACCCCGGGGCGCCTGACTGTTACTCTGGCGCCCATTATTGTGAAGAGAAAAGAGTCATGAGTTCTGAATTGATCTATGGCATTCATGCCGTCAGCGCCCTGCTGGAGCGCCAACCCGAACGTTTTCTTGAGGCCTGGGTGCTCAAGGGGCGCGATGATGAGCGACTGATGCCCTTGCTGCAGCAGTTGCAACAGTGTGGGGTCAGTATCCAATGGGTGACCCGCAAGACACTGGATGAGAAGGCCGAAGGTGCCATTCACCAGGGGATCATAGTCCGCATCCGGGAGGGCAAAAAATATGATGAGCAGGATCTCTGGGGGGTGCTTGAGGGGGTTGAACAGCCTCTGCTGCTGATCCTGGATGGGGTGACAGACCCCCATAACCTGGGTGCCTGTTTGCGTAATGCCGATGCGGCTGGGGTGCACGCCCTGATAGTGCCGCGTGACAAGTCGGTGACCTTGAATGGCACGGCGCGCAAGGTGGCTTGTGGGGCAGCCGAGACTGTGCCCTTTATCCAGGTGACCAATCTGGCGCGGACCATCCGCGAACTGCAGGAACGCGGAGTCTGGGTGGTGGGAACGGCAGGCGAGGCCGATCACGACCTCTATCAGAGCAAACTCACTGGGCCGCTGGCCTTGGTAATGGGGGCCGAGGGCTCCGGCATGCGTCGCCTGACCCGTGAGCACTGCGATGAGCTCATCAGCATCCCCATGGCCGGCTCTGTCTCCAGCCTCAACGTCTCCGTGGCTACCGGTGTCTGTCTCTTCGAGGCGGTGCGTCAGCGCAAGGCATAAAAAAAACGCCGACCAGAGGCCGGCGGGCAATGACAACCCAGTCTGAGTTGTCAGGAGGAGAGGTACTCTGGAGCGTTCATCAATCATCCTTGCCCCGGTCTGGCTCTGCGTGCTGAACCGGGGCAAGTTTTTTGCTGGACTTCCGGAGTGATGTCATTCGGCGTGAGATGACAACCACCCCAGATTACACGCAATTGAGAATTATTATCAAGTGCTGGTTGTTGTTTTTATCCTGCCTTGCTGTGCAAATAGTGATTGCTATTGCGCCACCATCCCCCTAGAATTACGCGCCTCAAAAGTCAGTCAAAAACACACTTTTAAGTTCCTTGCCCTCGATGGTCTGACTGAGCCAAGACGGGGGCTACTAAACCGTAAGGAGCAATCCATGCGTCACTACGAAATCGTCTTCATGGTTCATCCGGACCAGAGCGAACAAGTTGCTGGCATGATCGAGCGCTACACTGGCGCCATCGAGAAGTCTGGCGGCAAGATCCACCGCCTGGAAGATTGGGGCCGTCGTCAACTGGCTTACCCAATCGACAAGCTGCACAAGGCACACTACGTTCTGCTGAACGTTGAAGCTGAGCAAGCTGTTATCGACGAACTGGAGTCCAACTTCCGTTACAACGATGCAGTTATCCGCAATATGATCATGCGTACCAAGGGTGCTGTGACCGAAGCCTCTCCGATGGCCAAGGCACGCGAAGAACGTCAAGGCCGTCGCGATGATCGCATCGAAGCCGATGATGTTGCTGAAGTCGCTGAGTAATTTTTTAAGAGGATAACCGCAAATGGCACGTTATTTCCGTCGTCGCAAGTTCTGCCGCTTCACCGCTGAAGGCGTTACCGAGATCGATTACAAAGATACTCTGACCCTGAAGAACTACATCACTGAATCTGGCAAGATCGTACCGAGCCGTATCACAGGTACCCGCGCCAAGTATCAGCGTCAACTGGCTCGCGCTATCAAGCGTGCCCGTTACCTGGCTCTGCTGCCTTACACTGATCTGCACAACAAGTGATTTGGCGTTTGGCCTAACTCAACATTAACCGAGGAAAGGTAATGCAAGT
>JBOFBS010000215.1:0-1936 GCA_051645725.1 Aeromonadaceae bacterium
GGTTCGTCGAGTTTCTCAAATCGGTGCTCATCACCCACGGCGCCGCCCTGCTCTGCCTCCATTACGGGCGCAAGGCAGAGTTTCATCTGGGGGTGCGGGAGATGTTCCTGCTCACCACCTCGGTCTGGGTGGTGGCCTGTATCTTCGGGGCGCTGCCCTTTGTCTTCATCACCCACATCAACTTTACCGACGCCTACTTCGAGACCATGTCGGGGGTGACCACCACGGGCTCTACCGTGCTATCCGGCCTCGACAACATGGCCCACAGCATCCTGCTGTGGCGCTCCATCCTGCAGTGGCTGGGCGGGGTCGGCTTTATCGTGATGGCGGTAGCTGTGCTGCCCTACCTCAACGTCGGCGGCATGAAGCTGTTCCAGACCGAGAGCTCGGACTGGTCGGATAAAAGTGCGCCACGGGCCAAGACGGTGGCCAACAACATAGTGCTGGTCTATCTGGTGCTCTCCATGCTCTGCATGATGGCCTACTGGGCCAGTGGCATGACGCTGTTCGAGGCGATCAACCACTCGATGACCACCCTCAGTACCGGCGGCTACTCCACCTCCGATCAATCCATGTCCCACTTCTCCAACTCGGCACACTGGATTGGCACCCTGTTCATGTTCCTAGGTGGCCTGCCCTTCCTGCTCTACGTACAGAGCCTCAACCACCGGGATTACAGCCTGTTCAAGGATGCCCAGGTACGCGGCTTCTTCTGGCTGGTGGTCTGGGTCACCGCCATAATGACCTTCTACCTGTGGGAGCGGAACCTGTTCGACTTCTGGGATGCCCTGCGCATCAGCTGCTTCAACATCGTCTCGGTGCTTACCACCACGGGCTTTGGCCTCGGTGACTTCGGTACCTGGGGGCCGCTGGCCAGCATCACCTTCATCGTGCTGCTGGCGCTTGGCGCCTGCTCGGGCTCGACTGCGGGCGGCCTCAAGATCTTCCGGGTACAGGTGGCCTTTGCCCTGTTCAAGAAGCAGATGCGCCAGCTGATGCACCCCTCTGGCGTATTTCCCCAGAAGTACAACGGCCGGACGGTCAACGACGCCATCATCCGCTCAATGATCTCCTTCGTGCTGGCCTACTTCGCCATCATTCTGGTGATCGCGGCGCTGCTGGCCGCCATTGGGCTCGACCCTCTCACCTCCATCTCCAGCTCCATCACCGCGGTTGCCAACGTGGGGCCAGGGATGGGACCGGTGGTCGGCCCCAGCACCAACTTTGCCAGCCTGCCCGACTCGGCCAAGTGGCTGCTGTCGTTCGGCATGCTGCTGGGACGGCTGGAGATCCTGACGGTCGCGGTGCTGTTCTTCCCCTCATTCTGGCGCCAGTAACGCGCAAGTAACGACGCCCTCCCCCGATGGATAACAACCGGTGGAGGGCGTCGTTTTTTTATGCCCCCGGATCGGGCACCGCCCTGTAACGGCCTGGCATGAGCCACAGAGTGCTTCAGGCAGCCCACTTTGCTCACATTAAGGTAAAGCTGGGTCATTAAGACAAAATCCATAAATTAAATTTATAGTGATTGCTTTGGCTCACCCATAAGAGCCCGCCCCTGCCAGCAGGCCCGGTAAGACCATCTTCCGATCTGCAGAGCCCTGCCTCCAGAACACGCCCTCTGCATCCAGACATAGCAAGCCAGATACAGCGCCAAAAAGAATGCCCACTGAGAGCCTGTCACGCCCGGTAGCAGCGCTTATTCACGAGGCAAGGTGCAACCGAACCGCCCAGCCAAACGCAGATAAAAAAAGGCCCAAACCTGAGGTTTGGGCCTTTCTATCAGCGAATCGTCAGCAACCGCGAGGGCTACCGAGACTCAGCACATGGGATTAACCACGGCCAGAGCGCTTGCGATCCAACTCGGTCAGCAGCTTCTTACGGATACGGATGCTCTTCGGAGTCACTTCTACCAGTTCATCGTTGTCGATGAACT
>JBOFBS010000216.1:0-3259 GCA_051645725.1 Aeromonadaceae bacterium
AGATTGCCAGTTACACCGCGAAGGCCGACCAGGTCATTCTGCAAGTTCCGGCGTGATTGCATGCTGATTGGCAGGAACGGGGCGCATCATGCGCCCCGTTTTTTTATGATATGCCCTTCTGGCGCTAGACTGAGAAGAGCAAGCTGAGGGGGCTACGATGGATTATGAATTTACCAAACAGGCGGATGGGCGTTTGCGCGTCAAATTGGCCATGGGACACGAGGCGTTTGGCCATTGGTTGAATGATGCGATCGCCACGAACCTCACACTGTTGGCCGATGTTTTACGCGATGTTGAACGAGTCCAGCAGGGTGAGGTTGAGATGCTGACCTTGCATAGCGCCGGGTATACCTTGCAATTGGGGGATGGTGAAGCCGAAATCTCGGCCAATGTGGTGCAATTTGAATTTGGCGATGAGTTGGAGCCGGATATGGCCTATTACGATGATGAACAGATGTCGGGCTGTGGGCTGGAAGATTTTCAACGCTTGTTATTGGCGTGGCAGGATTTTGTCCAATCTGAGTCCTAAGCTGAGCTGTGGTTCGGGATGATTTTTATGCTGCACCAAATTGGCGCCCTGTTCAGTGACATCCCGAACTGAGCTGCACCAATTGTAATGGAAGATGGCTGGTTAATTTGATTTTCTATATTTATCTATATGAATAATATGGGTTTTATTATTGTGGCATAGACATTGAATTAGTTTGTTAAACCCAATATCAACCAGGGAGTGGGAGACAAGGTATGAAGCTTATCAGTGCAATTATTAAACCATTTAAGCTGGATGACGTGCGTGAGGCGGTAGCGGCTCTGGGCGTTGACGGTATGACAGTGTCCGAAGTGAAAGGTTTTGGTCGTCAAAAGGGCCACACCGAACTTTATCGTGGTGCCGAGTATCAGGTTGATTTTCTGCCAAAAGTGAAACTGGAAATTGCCAGTGTGAGCGAGAATGTCGAGAGTATCATCGAGGCAATCTGCAAGGCGGCATACACCGGCAAGATCGGTGATGGCAAAATCTTCGTGTATGACCTGGCCCATGTGGTACGTATCCGTACCGGTGAAGTCGACGACGAAGCCATCTAGCGGTCTCGGGTGTTGACTCCGTTCGGAGGGCACCCGCCATTTCATGATGTATTGAGCTGTACTTGAGACCCTTAGGGGTCTTTTTTTATTTCTATTGAAACAATAAATGCGAATGACTATCATCAGCGTGAATTTGTTTGATTTACGTCAAGGGATGGTGGGTTTATGGGTTGGCGGCATCTGGTCAGTTTATCTCTATTGTTGGTTTTTCAGGCGCAGGCGGCTGAAGAGGTCAATGTCTATTCGGCGCGTCAGGCGCATTTGATTGAACCTATCGTGCGGCAATTTACTGAGCAAAGCGGTATCAAGGTCAATCTGGTTTACGCCGAAGATGGACTTGCCGAACGATTGAAGCGCGAAGGGCGGTTAACGCCCGCCGATCTGGTTTTGACGGTGGATATTAGCCGTCTGATGGAGCTGGTTGATGCGGATCTGGTGCAACCTGTCCGTAGCCCGTCTCTGGAGCAAGCGATTCCGACTCAGTATCGGGATCCAGAAGGCCGGTGGTTTGCCCTAACCACTCGCGTCCGTGGCATTTACAGCAGCAAAGAGCGTTTGGGGCAGTTGAGTACCATTCGCTACGAAGACTTGGCGGATAGCAAGTACAAGGGACGTATCTGCACCCGTAGTGGCAAGCATCAATACAATGTGGCGCTGGTTGCTTCCATGCTGGCTCACCAGGGTGAAGCCAAGACCCGTCAGTGGTTAGAGGGGGTTAAGGCGAATCTGGCACGCAAGCCTCAGGGGAACGATCGGGATCAGGTAAAAGCGATCAAGGAGGGGGTCTGCGACCTTTCTCTCGGCAACAGTTATTACTACGGCAACATGCTGGAGGATGCCAATCAGAAGAGTTGGGCTGAGGCTGTCTATCTCAACTTCCCCAATCAGGCTGACCGAGGCGCGCACGTTAATGTCAGTGGCGTGGTCATGACCAAGTATGCCAAGCACCCAAAGGCGGCTCAACGTCTGATGGAGTACTTGGTCGGGGATCAGGCGCAGCAGCTCTACGCCGAGCTGAACAAAGAGTATCCGGTCAAGTCTGGGGTGGCTCTGTCGCCGTTAGTGGCTTCTTGGGGGCAATACCGTGCGGATGATTTGTCTCTGGTGACGATCGCCAAGCACAGAACCCAGGCGATGAAGTTGTTGGATGAGGTGAAATTCGATCTCTAATCTCACCTGTTCAACCGGCGAAAACGCCATATGAAGGCGGCTATCTGGATGGCGAGCAGCAGAGGTATTGCTCTGCTGCTCTGTTTCCCGTTGTTGGCTTTGTTGATCGAGGCCGGGTTGTCGCCTCTTGAGCTGCTGGATCATCTCTGGGCCACCGTATTGCCGACTTATCTGCTGAACTCCGGGGCACTGGTGTGCGGCACTGTCTTGGTCTGCTTACTGCTGGGGGCGCCAGCGGGTTGGTTGATGGCCCGCTGCCAGGTACCGGGACGGCGTTGGTTGAATTGGGCCTTGGTATTGCCACTGGCCATGCCGGGCTATCTGGTGGCCTATGTCTATACCGATCTACTCGATTATGCGGGCTGGGTACAGCAGAGCTTGCGCAATCTGTTTGGCTGGCAAGAGCCCGGGGATTACTACTTTCCACCTATCCGCTCCTTGGGGGGGGCCATCGGGGTCTTGTCTCTGGTGCTCTACCCTTATGTATATCTGTTGTCACGCGCCGGATTTGGCGAGTTGGCGCCGCAGCTGCTCGAGAGTGCCCGCATGCAGGGCTATGGCCACTGGCGTCGCTGGTGGCATCTGGAACTTCCCCTGGTACGTCCTGCCATTGCCGTAGGGCTCTCCCTCGTGGCGATGGAGACGCTGGCTGACTTTGGTACTGTCTCCTATTTTGCCGTGCCAACCCTGACGACAGCCGTCAATGATGTATGGCTGGGTTACGGCGAGCTGGGGGCTGCAGCTCAGATCTCTTTGGGATTACTGGCGTTGGTAGGGTTGATCCTGCTGATGGAGCGTGTGAGCCGAGGTCGGCAGCAGCGTTATCAACGACAGAGCCTGCTGCAGCCGACGGAGGCTTTGGTGTTGCGGCCGGTTGTGCGTGCGCTGGCCGTGACGTATTTGCTGACGCTGATTGTGCTGGGTTTTTTGCTCCCCTGCGGTGTCCTGATGTATTACGCCTGGCAAGTCTGGGACGGGGAGTGGCCTGCCGGTCTGTGGGATGCCA
>JBOFBS010000217.1:0-1996 GCA_051645725.1 Aeromonadaceae bacterium
CCACGATGCAAACGCAGAATGGAGATATCAAAGGTTCCGCCCCCTAAATCATAGACAGCAATCAAGCCTTCCTGACCGGAGTCCAGACCATAGGCCACCGCCGCCGCCGTCGGCTCATTCAGCAGGCGCAAGACATGTAGACCGGCGAGCCGAGCCGCATCCTTGGTCGCCTGACGTTGGGCATCGTTGAAATAGGCTGGCACGGTAATCACCACGCCATCGAGTTCGGCACCCAGGGTATGAGTTGCGCGTTGAGCCAGAGCCTTGAGAATTTCAGCAGAGACCTGGACCGGATTCACCGCCCCTTGTACCGTTTCAATTTGCGCCATGCCGTTCGCATTGGCACTGAACTGATAGGGCAAACGCTGCTCATCTATGTCACTGGCGGCTTTACCCATCAGGCGTTTGATGGATGACAGCGTATTGCGCGGGTCCTGGGCGGCACCCTGTTTGGCCTCATGGCCTACTCGCAGGCCATCGGCTTGATAATGCACGACGGATGGTAACAGGTGACGCCCCTGCTCATCCGCCAGGGTTTCCGCGCTGGCACTACGCACTACGGCCACCAGTGAATTGGTGGTTCCCAAATCGATTCCTACCGCCCACTTGTGTTGATGGGGAGCGGCGCTGAGGCCGGGTTCTGCAATGTGTAATAAGGCCATGAAAAGTTATAAATCCATCAAAGAGTCTTCGAGCCGGCTCAATTCTTCGCGCAGCTTGCGTACGAACTTGAGCTTACGAATAAGATCGGCAGCAGAAGTCAATTCCGCTGCGGCGAGAGCTTGCTGCAGGGCAAGCATCAAATGATTGAATTCACTGCTGATCCGTTGTTCAAAGATTGGAATACCCGCCTCCGGATCTGCAGACTCCCGCAGCTCCTCCAGCTCTTCACGCCAGGCCAATTGCTGGATCAGAAATGTCGTATCTTGCAGTGTTTGTTGCTCACCACGGATGTCCAACCCCTGCAACATCAGCAGGTACTCGGCGCGGGTCAGGGGATCTTTCAGGGTCTGATAGGCAGCATTGATGTTGCTGGCCTGCTGCATGGCGAGCAGGCGCTCATTTTCTGGCGCCGATGCCACGCGATCGGGGTGGAACTGTTGCTGCAATTGGCGATAGGTTTCAGCCAGCTGATGGCTATCCAGTTCGAATTGCGCGGGGAGTTGAAACAGCTCGAAATAATTCACGATGCACTCTCAAGACCAGGCGTCGGTGATAATGACCAAAAAGGGTGACAAACGGCCCAGCCATTTGCCACCCCGGGGAGCTGCTGCTATACCGTGAAGCTCTCGCCGCAACCACACTCCCCTGTCTTGTTCGGGTTGTTGAACTTGAAGCCTTCGTTCAAACCTTCTTTAACAAAGTCCAACTCAGTGCCGTCCAGATAGATGAGACTCTTGCTGTCGACGATAATGTTGACACCAGCGATGTTGAACACTTCATCATCACCCTGGGTTTCGTCAACAAACTCCAGTACATAGGCCATGCCTGAGCAGCCGGAGGTTTTCACGCCAAGGCGCAGGCCAATCCCCTTGCCACGGCTTTGCAGGAATTTTTTGACCCGCTCGGCAGCGGCCTCTGTCATGGTTACAGCCATCTCTCATCCACCTTCTAAATACTTACTCGAGGCCTTTCTTTTGCTTGTAATCGGCAATGGCTGCCTTGATAGCATCTTCGGCCAGGATCGAGCAATGGATCTTCACTGGCGGCAAGGCCAACTCTTCGGCGATATCGGTATTCTTGATCGCCTGAGCCTGCTCCAGCGTCTTCCCCTTCACCCATTCAGTGACCAGAGAGCTGGACGCAATAGCCGAGCCACAGCCATAGGTCTTGAATTTGGCGTCTTCAATCACGCCAGCATCGTTGACCTTGAGTTGCAACTTCATCACATCACCACAGGCTGGTGCGCCGACCATTCCCGTTGCGACATTGGGATCATTCTTATCGAAAGACCCAACGTTACGTGGGTTTTCATAATGGTCAATGACTTTCTCGC
>JBOFBS010000218.1:0-12593 GCA_051645725.1 Aeromonadaceae bacterium
CTGGCCGACCCATTTATAGCTGGTCAACTCGGTCAACCCCATGGGGCCGCGGGCATGCAGCTTCTGGGTGGAGACCGCCACCTCGGCACCCAAACCGAATTGAGCCCCATCGGTGAAGCGAGTGGAGGCATTGACGTAGACGGCCGCCGAACCCGCACCATTGATAAAGAGCTCGGCATGGTTCAGATCATTGGTGAGAATGGCATCGGAGTGGCAGGCATTGTGTTCACGCAGGTGTGCCAGCGCCTCATGCACATCGGCCACCAACTTGACCCCCAAGGTCAGCGAGAGCCACTCGGTATCAAAATCCTCGGCACCCGCAGAGCGCAGGTTCTCGGCCCCCGCCTCGCGCAGTAAGCGTTCAGCCTTGGGCTCGGCCACCAGAGCCACCTTGCGCTCGTTCATGCGCGCCACCAGCAACGGCAAGAACGCCTCCGCTATCGCCTCATGCACCAGCAGGGTATCCAGGGCATTACATGCCGAGGGACGCTGCACCTTGGCGTTATCAATCACAGAGACAGAACGAGCCAGATCGGCCGAGGCATCCACGAAGAGGTGACTCACCCCGAAACCGCCTATGATGACGGGTATGGTGCTCTGCTCCTTGCACAACTTGTGCAGATTGGCCCCACCACGCGGAATTATCATGTCGACATAACTGTCCAGACGCAGCAACTCACCGACCAGCGCCCGATCCGGGCTCTCGATATATTGGACTGACGCCGCAGGCAGCCCACTCTTGGCCAGCGCAGCCTGGATCACCTGCACCAGGGCCATGTTGGAGTGGAAAGTCTCGCGCCCGCCACGCAGTATGCTGGCATTACCGGTTTTCAAACAGAGCGCCGCTATGTCGATGGTCACATTGGGCCGCGCCTCATAAATCACACCGATCACGCCAATTGGCACCCGTCGGCGCGAAAGGCGCATGCCGTTCTCCAACACCCGACTCTCGATCTCGGCCCCCACTGGATCATCCAGAGTCACCACTTTACGCACATCAGCCACAATTCCCGCCAGACGCGCTGGATTAAGCAACAGACGATCCAGCATGGCTTCACTGAGGCCGGCACTACGCCCGGCCTCGATATCCAGGGCATTGGCGGCCAAGATGGCGGCTTGCTGAGCTTCCAGCTCATCGGCCATCGCCAGCAGTGCCTGATTTTTACTGGCGGTGCTGGTTACGGCCAGTTCGAAGGCCGCGGCGCGTGCCGCCTGCCCCATGGCAACTAAACTCATTCCTTGCTCCTCAATTTTGCAAACCGTTACAACAGCACCAGATCGTCGCGATGTATGGCCACGGGGCCATAGCCATAGCCCAAGCAACTCTCGATATCCTCGGAGTGCTTACCGGCTATACGACTCAGATCTGCCGCATTATAGCGGCAGATGCCGCGCGCCAACTCCTTGCCCTCCGGCGTCAGGATCCGCACCACATCGCCCCGCTCGAAATCGCCTCGCACTTCGGCTATCCCCTTGGGCAGCAAGCTGGAGCCCTTGTCATGCACGGCCACCACAGCCCCGGCATCCACCAGCAACTCACCGTGAGGCGGAGGACCCGCCAGGATCCAGCTCTTGCGGCTCTCCAGCGGGTTAGCCTGGGCGATAAAACGGGTCCCCACTCGCTCGCCTTTAGCCAGTCGCCCTATCAGCTCGGGTTGCTTGCCGCTGGCGATCACCACCTCGATCCCTGCGCGGGTCGCCACATCGGCCGCCTGCAATTTGGTGGCCATCCCCCCCGTGCCCAGACCGCTTACGCTGTCCCCGGCCAGGGCTCGCAGGGCATCATCGATGATCTCAACCTGCGCTATGAGTTTGGCATCCGGGTTAGCGCGAGGATCCGCAGTGAAGAGACCCTGTTGGTCAGTCAGCAGGATCAAGAGATCCGCATCGGCCAGAATGGCGGCGCGAGCCGAGAGGTTGTCGTTATCCCCTACCTTGATCTCCGCGGTCGCCACGGCGTCATTTTCATTGATCACAGGGATGATGCGATGAGCTAGCAGGGTCTTGAGCGTATCCCGGGCATTGAGATAGCGCTCTCTGTCTTCCAGATCGGCTCGGGTAAGCAGCATCTGCCCCACATGGAGCTCATAGATGGCAAACAGGCTCTGCCAGATCTGAATGAGGTGGCTCTGCCCCACGGCAGCCAACATCTGCTTGTTGGGCATGGTGGCTGGCAGTGTCGGGTGGCCCAATAACTCTCGACCAGCGGCAATGGCGCCAGAGGTAACGACCACCACCTGGTGGCCAGCGTTATGTAAAACGGCGAGCTGACGAACCAGCTCAACCATGTGGGCCCGGTTAATACGACGCGTCCCACCCGTGAGAATGCTGGTGCCCAGCTTCACCACAATGGTTTTCTTTTCCATAAGAAGAAGGCTCTGCGAAGAGAAGTCCCCCTTTATACCCATGCCTCCGCTCACCTGCAACGGGATTTGCAGGCTAAAAACCGATCCTAATTATGCTACCTCGACAAGCTAGCACACGCTGACACGCCGTAAACCCATCACAGGGGGCGTCATCGCCCCCTCCCTGGCGCAGAGGGTCAGCTTAGCGCTACCCCGTCGCTCTAATGGGTGATCGACTATTCGGAATAGCGGGTAAGGCATGCATCATGGGACGCGCCAGCCTCTCTTTGCGACCCTCTCATACCCCGACCAAGCGCTCCGATTCACGTCGTCTAATGCTCACCAACTCCAGTTGCCATTGCTGGCAGAGCATAGCCACACTTTCCAGAAACTGCTCTCGACTCGACTCAAGCTCAGGCCATAGAGCCGAAGGGACGGCCCGGTTCAACCAGATGCCGGTTGCTGTGTGCCCGGCCAGCTCACTCTGCCCGGTAAAACCGCCCGCGCAAGGCTCCAGCAAGAGCCACCAGCCCCACCCTGCCCGTCTCGGCATCGAGGTCACGAACCGGGAGTCGAAGAAGAAGCGGTCAGGCTCACACTGCTCACGACGCAGATAGGGGCCAAGCGCACTGAACTCGTGGAGCAGTTGCAGGTAAGAGGGACGAGAGGAGTAGAGGGTCTTAGCGAGATGGCGATGGAAATGGGTCATGAGTGACAGCCTCCTGAGCGGCCTCTCCGGCAAGCACACCAGAGCAGAACCTGGCTGTCACTCTACCCCTCAAATATTAAAGTGAAGTTTCAACCACTCACCCGTTTCCGACATGGCGCGATCAAAAACCTCCATCATAGGCAGTTTGTCGAGCACCAGGGCCTTGCCATAGTGGCTGGAGGAAGCGAGGGTACGGATATCCGACTCAGGACAGATGAAGTCACGCCTGTGGCCTATGCTCAGGATCGGCACCCGGGTGCGAGTCACCCCGACCAGCCCCTGGCGCTTGAGCGAGAAGATCTGATACTGGGGCTGTAATTCCTCCCAATGCGCCGCATCGGCGCCTAATCTGTTGGCCAGCGAGGCACGCAACATGGGCGAGGCTTGGTTGAAGAGCTGCGGATCGGTAAAGAATTGGTTGAGACCCGGACCAATGCAGACCGCAGCCTTGAGATGGCTAGGCTCCAGATAGGCCAGTCGAGCCGCCACATTTCCGCCCAGGCGGATACCCACCATGCCAATGCGCTGGTTATCCACCCAAGGCACCTGTTCACACAGATAGTGCAGCGCCGCCTGATGTAGACGACTGGTATCTTGAACCAGAGGAAACTGGCTGGAGTAGCCTATCCCCGGCATGTCCAGCGTCAACATGCCAATACCGTGAGGGGCCAGATACTCTTCATAGAGGCGATAGAAATCTATCTGCAGACTGTCGATGCTGCCACTCACCATGACGATAGGCATGGGCTTATCATCTCGCGGCAGATGCAAGTAACCACAGATCTCCTTCTCTCGGAACGGGATCTTCAGCTCCTTGAGCGGGACGGGCATCAAGCGGCCCGCATCGCGGTAAGCCATGTTACCCAGTAACTGGGCCTGCTCGGCCAGTTCATCGCCCTTGAGGTGGGGATAGCTAGCCATGGAGTAATAACGAGCCGCGCGCATATAACAGTGGCGAGCCGCCGCCAGGCTTCCCTCTTGCTCCTTGCTCTTGCCCTGTTTCTGGTAATGGCTCGCCAACTGGCTAAATTCATAGATCCAGTTACCCGGCACATACCCCTGCAGAGTATCGAGCTTATCGGGTCGGCTACGCTCCCCCTCACCGGTGGCGATATGAGAGAGGATCTCCTCCAGCTCAATAGGGTCAGCCCCCTGCCAAATCCAGAACGCGCGACGCAAAATACGGTACCAGGCACTGGAGCAGACCCCCTCGATCAAGACCTGCTCACACTGGTTGGGATCCAGGGATTCTGCTGAATTGGAGATGGTTGAGGTCTCCTGCACCTTTCGGACTCGACTAAAGAGCTTTTCGCTCAAATTCAGTTCTTCGTTATCCTGCATCTCTTTTTCCGCACGCTAAGTGGCTCTGCCTTAAAGGTATGACAATAAGCCGTAAAAGGAAAAGGCCCGTCATGGGCCTTTTGATGTTACCACTTACTCTTCGCTCTCACACAGCGGCGGGACGAAGGAGATCGCCATATCCCAGGGCTGCTCTATCCAGGTATCCTGGGGAATACGGACTTCAAAATCATCCACCAGATGCTCACCCTTGGGCTTGGCAAAGATGGTAATGAACTTGGCCTTGGGGTAAAGCTCGCGGATCACCCGGGCCGTGTTGCCGCTATCCACCAGGTCATCGACTACCAGAAACCCTTCACCATCCCCTTCCACTTTCTTCAACACTTTCATTTCACGTTGATTATCGTGGTCATAGCTGGAGATACAGATGGTATCCACAAAACGGATGCCCAGTTCACGAGCCATCAGGGCCGCAGGCACCAGACCACCGCGGCTGACGGCTATGATCCCCTTCCACTGGGAAGAAGGCAGCTGACGACGGGCCAGACGACGAGCCTCACGTTGCAGATTGTCCCATGAGACATAAAACTTTTTATCACCCATATTCCACTCAACCATTCAGATATCAATCAATATGCCTGTGACCGACATGCACCTGAAGCGCCCTGAGCGCCACGGCACGTCACCGGCAGAGCCTCACGCGAACAACCAACCGGTCAAACAACAACCTACTCACGCCAGTCTGATGCAGGCCACCCCATGCAAGCAAGTACATGGCTCAAGATCATGCCCGCGGCAAACAACATGGTAAAAGTACGCTGCTCGACGAAAGTGGCGAATAATAGCGCCATTTCGTGATAAGTGCGATGTTTGCATCGGGATTTGGCGGAATAAAACACTAAATAAGCCCGCAACAAGATAGCGCCAGATAGATGCAAAAAATTAAGGGCGACTCGAGGCCGCCCTTAATGATTCACTCACCGCCTCTAATTTATGCGGCGTGAGAGAGCACAATGTGCGCCAGGAAGAGTACAGACAAGACCCAAACGCTGACGCTCACTTCCTTATGACGCCCGCTGAGCAGCTTGATGGCGGCATAGGAGACAAAACCCAGCTCAATGCCATGGGCAATGGAGAAAGAGAGCGGCATCATCAGGGTCACGACGGCAACCGGCGCGGCTTCGGTCAGATCATCCCAATCCACCTTGGCCAGTGACGACATCATCAGGATGGCAACGTAGAAGAGGGCACCAGCAGTCGCATAGGCAGGCACCATACCCGCCAGTGGCGAGAGGAAAAGCGCCAGCAGGAAGAGGCCACCCACTGTCACGGCAGTCAGACCGGTACGACCCCCTACCGCCACACCCGAGGCACTCTCTATGTAGCTGGTAGTAGAAGAGGTACCCAGCACTGAACCGGCAACAGTGGAAACCGCATCAGACATCAGAGCCTTACCCAGGCGTGGCAGACGCCCCTGCTTGTCCAGCATACCCGCCTTATCAGCCACGGCGATCAGGGTACCCGAGGTATCAAACAGAATGACGAACAGGAAGGCAAAGACCACAGAGAGCATGGCCACGTTGAAGGCGCCGCTGGCAGAGGTAAAGCCACTGGTCAGATCCAGTTGCATGAAGGTCGGAGCCAGGCTCGGAGGCATGGAGAAGACGCCACCAAACTTCACATCCCCCAAGGCCAGACCCAGCGCCGTGATGATGAGGATTGAATAGAGTACGGCACCTTTGATCTGTCTGTGCGCCATGGCAATGATGAGGAAGAAGCCCAACACAGCCAAGGCTGATGGCAGGGCAGTCACATCACCCAGACCCACTATGGTAGCCGGGTTGCTCACCACTATGCCGGCATTCTTCAGCGCTATCAGCCCCAGGAAGAGGCCGATACCGGCACCGATACCGATACGCAGGCTGTTCGGGATGGAGTTAACGATCCACTCCCGCACCTTGAACATACTGAGGAACAAGAAAGCAACCCCGGAGAGGAAGACGGCCCCCAACGCAACCTGCCAGGAGTAGCCCATCCCCATCACCACACCGAAGGTGAAGAAGGCATTGAGCCCCATACCCGGAGCCTGCGCCACCGGATAGTTGGCATACAGACCCATAATGAAACAGCCAAACGCCGCCGCCAAGCAAGTGGCCACAAAAACAGCGCCGTGATCCATGCCGGTCTGGGACAAGATCCCCGGGTTAACGAAGATGATATAGGCCATGGTCAGGAAGGTCGTTACCCCTGCCAGGAGCTCGGTGCGCACATTGGTGTTGTGCTCAGAGAGTTTAAAGAGTTTCTCTAACATGGATTTTCAGTTCCTTGGAGAAGTTACAATAGTCCTGTGCCTCGTCGAAGATACGTCCCCATTTACCATTTCACGTTCAAAAATAGGCCAAAATAGCCATTTAAACGTTTAGTTCAACGCAGACGCGATCCGGTTTAAAACAGCAGAGGGAGATGTATGAATCCGACACTTATCCTGCAGATAGCGGGATTGGACCGCAATTATAGAGGGGGGTTCCGAGGCATGCCAGCAGAAAACCAGTATATAAAAGGCCTGGCGCTTGAAAACCATAAGAAAACAAACGCCCTTCGGCACGAACCGAAAGGCGAAACAGCGGAATAGATACTCTACGAAGGAATCGAATCTGATTGCATGAGTTCAATCAGGTCTCACTTCAGGAACAAACGGCGCGAGAGTCAAAAAGGCAGTGTTCATCATGCACCTCTATCGACTCATTACGACTCCTGCTTTCGGGCTGACCAAGAGGCTGACTCATCACTCACCGAGAGGTTGGCCACGGGAGTCGAACAAAAATATCCAACACTCACCGTCACCTAGACCTCGATAACGCCCGATACGGATGCTACGCCCAGCTTTGGTGCGATGCAACACAACAAGCCCCCTGACCAACCAAGGCTCAGGCTCAAATAACCTCATTTATATTGATACCACCACAGAGCCATTAATCTATCTCTACCTTTGTAACCAGAACAAATGCAAGTTGAAATGCGCAACCACTAACATAAAAATCTGGCAACGAGTATCATGTCATTTCTGGCTATTGACGCTATACAGAGGTCACGCTAGCCAAGCGGCTATTGAGCCCAATTGACATTGGCCTTAGCCTTAGCCTTCTCACTCAAGTTAGGAGCCCACCCTTGACTGCCTTGACCCAACTCTCGCCCAACTTGCTCTGGTCCTTCTTCGAGCAGATCTGTGCCATCCCTCACCCCTCCAAGCATGAAGCCGCCTTGAGTCGCTGGATCCAGAATTGGGCTCAAGAGCAGGGCCTCTGCGTACACGAGGATAAAGTCGGCAATCTCATCATCAAAAAACCGGCGACACCTGGCATGGAGGATCGTAAAGGTGTGGTGCTGCAAGCCCATATCGACATGGTGCCGCAAGCCAATGCCGATACCCCCCATGACTTCACCCTTGACCCCATCCGTCCCTATGTCGATGGCGAGTGGGTGCGAGCCCGCGGTACGACGCTGGGGGCTGACAACGGGATAGGGGCCGCCGCCTGCCTGGCCGTGCTGGCTGACAAGAGCCTGGTTCATGGCCCTCTGGAAGTCCTGCTCACCATAGATGAGGAAGCGGGCATGACCGGCGCCTTTGGCCTGGAACCTGGCCTGCTGCAGGGCGAGATACTGCTCAACACCGACTCGGAGCAGGATGGCGAAGTCTACATGGGGTGTGCTGGCGGCATAAATGCCAACACCCGTTTTGACTTCAGCGCCGAGGCTGTACCGAGCGGCCATCAGGCTCTGCGCCTCTCAATCAAGGGGCTGCGCGGAGGACACTCAGGGGTCAATATTCACCAGGATCGCGGCAATGCCAACAAGCTGCTTGCCCGGCTCTTGTTGAATGCCAGCGAACAACTCCCCCTGCGCCTGGCTCAGATCGAAGGGGGCACACTGCGCAATGCCATACCCCGCGAGGCCTCGGCACTGCTGCTGGTAGCCGATGAGCAGGTCGCTACGCTGAAACAGCTGATTGGCGAGCATGGTCAACGCCTGCAAACCGAGCTGCAGCAAGTGGAGCAGGGGCTGACGATTGAACTGCACAATGCTGAACAACCCGAGCAGTGCCTGGACGAGGGGACGCAGAAGCGTCTGCTGCGTGCCCTGGTGGCCTGCCCGAATGGCGTGATCCGCATGAGCCAGGCCATAGCCGGTGTGGTGGAAACCTCCACTAACCTGGGGGTGATCAAGACAGAAGGGCAGCAGGTCTTCATCCAGTGCCTGATCCGCTCTCTCAACGATGAGGGGCGCCGTTATGTCGAGCAGATGACCCACTCCCTTTTCACTCTGGCCGGTGCCGATTGTCAATTTGATGGAGCCTATCCTGGCTGGGCCCCCGACCCGGCCTCCCCCATCATGGCACTGCTGCGCGAGCAGCATGAGACACTCTTCGGCACGGAACCCAAGATCATGGTGATCCACGCCGGGCTGGAGTGTGGCCTGTTCAAGGCCTCCTACCCACACTGGGATATGGTCTCCTTCGGTCCGACCATTCAGGGGGCCCACTCTCCGGATGAGAAGGTGCACATCCCAGCCGTGGCCAACTTCTGGCAACTGCTGACAAACCTGCTGACCAAGATACCGCAGCGGCACGCATGAGCGGCCAGTATCGAGGGAGTGATATGAACCAAGGGCGCTTTTGCGCCCTTTTTTCTTCTGCGTCACTGGAGTAAAGTGTCGTCGCTTTCGCTGTGCAGTTGAGACTCCTTCATGAAGACACTATTACCCATAGTCATCAGCTTCGGTCTGCTGATCCCCTTCAGCCCAGTGGGTGAATACCTGTGGCATACCTCCCAGCGACAGGGGCACGACTTGCTCCTGACCAGTAAGCAACAAGCCGAAATCTGGTCTGAGGCATTGACCCAGAAGAGATCCGACCTCAGCCTCTGGTGGCAACAGAGCACGACCACACTGCAAGCGGATGTTGCCCATAGTCAGCAACAACTCACTCAACAGAGCCAAACCCTGGCTCAGCGTTGGCAGCAGCAGAGTATGCAATGGCGTGACGAGCTGGAGCAGCAGTGGCAGAGCGTCAGCTCTACCCTGAGCCAATGGCCGCAGGAACTATGGCAGCAGGCGCGCCATTCAGGCGAGAGTCAGTGGGCTAACTTGCTGCAACAGCAAGAGCAGTTACAACACAGCGTGAGTCACTCGCTGACTCGTTTGGAAAGCCAGGTGACACCTCAAACCGAGTAATGGCAACGCAGGGAACATAACGATCGCTCTGCTCTTTGCTGGCCCTGAATAACCAATCCCAATTATGCGACATCGACAAGGTGGCACACTGAGATGCCGTCCCCCCCTCCGCCGCGCCATCCCTGGTGCGGCGGGTCAGCTTAGCGCTCCCCGCTCCCGTCAATGGGGCATCGACTCTTCGGAACAGCCAGTCAGTCGATAGCTCGGCTCGCTGTTATCCCGTTTAAAAACACAAACTAAGCTGGGTCGGCGCGGCCAATTGGGGCGTGGCACAAGGCAAGCCGACCACCAGCCCCAACAACCGAACCCCCTTGCCCTCACCCCGGCTCCAGGCTTGTCCCAAGAGTTGCTGCAGCAAGCCGTGGTCCAGTCGCGTACTGCTACGCTCCACAGTTGTCTGCTGGAAATCGGCAAACTTGAGCTTCACCCCCTGACGCACTATCTCCCCACTCGGAGAGTGGCGACCGAGGCGCCGCCGCAGATCCACCTCCAGCTGATCCAGCACCGGCAGTACCTCATCCAGCTGATGCAGATCCTGGGCAAGTGTCATTTCGACACCAACCGATTTGCGCAACCGGCTAGGCTCCACCGGTCGCTCATCCATCCCCCTAACCCGCTGCAGCAGCACCTGCCCACACTTGCCAAACTGTCGCAGCAGCTCATGGGGCGGAAAGGCCAGGACATCACTGCCTCTGTGTAACCCCAGGCTTGCCAGCCGTTCCGCCGTCTTGCTCCCTATGCCCGGTATCTTCTGCAACGGCAACTGAGCCACGAACTGGGGAACCTGCTCCGGAGTCAAGACGAACAGACCGTCAGGCTTATTCATATCCGAGGCTATCTTGGCCAAAAACTTATTGGGAGCGACACCGGCCGAGGCCGTTAAGCCCAGCTCACGCCGAATATCTCGCCGGATAGCCTCCGCAATCAAGGTGGCACTGCCACGGCATAGCGGCGAGTCAGTGACATCCAGATAGGCCTCATCCAGCGAGAGGGGCTCTACCCTCTGGGCATAACGGCTAAAAATAGCTCTCAGCTCTGCTGAAACCTCTTGGTAGAGCGCCATGCGCCCGGGTAACAACCGCAAGTGAGGACACAGGCGCAGAGCGTGAGCCGTGGCCATGGCAGAGCGGACACCATAACTGCGCGCCGGGTAGTTACAGGTGGCGATCACGCCCCGCCTATCCGATGCCCCACCAATGGCCAGCGGCACCTCACGCAGAGTCGGATCTTCCCGCATCTCAACGGCCGCAAAGAAGCAATCCATGTCGATATGTATGATCTTTCGCATGATGGCACTGTATAAGAAAACAGTACTTAAACTCTAGCCCCTGAGTCAGAAAAAGCCAAGTACAATTCTGCCGGGCCAGCGAGGCCCCTAAAACGAGTGAGCCCGCCATTTGGCGGGCTCACTCGACTGTGCGGACTCCATCACTGAGGCTGAGGCAGGTAGGGTTTGAAGGCCCGACTGTACTGCTCCTTGAATCCCTCATCTGTCTTGGTAATGGTATAGATAGGCAGGTGGTGCTCATTGGCAAACAGCAGGGCTTTTTTCGTACCCATCACCATCAGGGCGGTATCCAGCGCATCCGTATGCAGGGCACTGGGGGCGATCACTGTCACCGACATCAGACGGTGAGTAATGGGCTTACCGGTCGCCGGATCTATGATGTGCGAGAAGCGCTGCCCCTCTTTCTCATAGTAGTTGCGGTAGCTGCCCGCGGTACTGATGCCATTGTCACCGGGCTGCACCACATTCTGTACCGCCGCCAGATCATCCACGGGCTTGGAGATGGCGACGCGCCAGGGTTTGCCCTGGCCGTTGTGCCCCTTCAACCGCAACGCACCGGCTATCTCTACCATATAGTTGTCTATGCCTCTGGCATCGAGCCACTGGGCCACCTTGTCGGCGGCAAAGCCTTCACCCAGGGTCGAGAGATCCACATAGAGATCGGGATCATCCTTGCGTAGCATAGCCTGCTTGCTGCCAATCTCCACATGCAGTTTCTCAAGCCCGGTATGTTGACGGGCCTGGGCAATCTGCTCCTCACTGGGCACCTTGGTCGGGCGCTTATCCGGCCCAAAGCCCCAGAGATTGACCAGAGGACCAACCGTGATATCGACCGCCCCTCCAGTCAGCTCACCCGAACGTAACCCTTCAATCACCACATCAGCCAGATCCTGAGAAACAGGGAAGGGGGTGGTCGCCTTATGCTGGTTGAAACGGGAGAGCTCAGAGTCGGGTTTATAGGTGGAGAGCTGATCATTGATGCGCGCCAGGATCTGCTCCACCTCGTGCTGGAGCTGAGGCTCACCGCCGGGATAATTGCCCACTACCTTGACACCATAATGGGTGCCCATGGTGGGCCCGTTGATCTGCAATTCAGGTTGGCGCGACTGACCCGACTCTTCACAACCCAGCAGAGGAAGCAGGGTCAGAGCCCACAACAAGGGAATATGCTTCAAATTTGACTCCTTAACTAGATAAAGTCCCGCACGGCGCTACGCTCTGGCAAACCGGATAACAAGAGGTAAGCAAGGATGGGGCCGAGTTTAATCAGAGTAAAAACCCAATAATGCAATATAAAACAGTTGGTTACACCAGAAAGCTGGCGTTGAACCTCATGATAACATGAGGCAAAACAACAACCACGACAAAACAGGACAAACCGCACCACAAGTTCGTACTCTGCATGCAAGAAATAAAACTGTTTTGTGTATGAGCCACGGCCCCAAAATGAACAAAATTTTGCGGCGTGTTGAATACTCCTCGGCAGATCGCATTTCCAACCAAATCGGCCATCAATCGATTATAAAATATACAGTCATTCAGCTCTGGTTCAGCTTAACGGGAGGATAATTCAGTCGTCACCCAAGCTCCCATGCCGTACTGGAGTCACTATGCTACCTCATCTCATCGAAATCAGCCGCGCTACCCTATTTTACGAATACTTGAAACATCTGCAGATCAAAGCCCCGGATCTGCGCCACCCCTGGAGCTTGACCCAGGGTAA
>JBOFBS010000219.1:0-3072 GCA_051645725.1 Aeromonadaceae bacterium
CTCCTCCGCACCCAGCGTCACCCTTTGGGTAAGCCGCTCCACTACTATCATCGAAGGTTCTGCCATGGCCCGGATCCTCTGTCTGCTCGTAACCCTGTTTGTCGCTCAGCTGCATGCTACCACCCTGCTGGTCTACGGGGACAGCTTAAGCGCCGGTTATCAGCTTGCACCTGAGCAAAGCTGGCCCGCCCTGCTACAACAACAATGGCACACAGAACAGGTAAAGCTACAACTGGTCAATGCCAGTATCAGTGGAGAGACCACCCAGGGTGGCCTTGCCCGGCTATCCCAGACCCTGCAGCAGCACAAACCCGAGGTTGTGCTCATCGAGCTGGGTGCCAACGATGGCTTACGCGGGCTGGCACCAGAGCTGACACGCCAGAACCTGGAGCAGATGGTGACTCAAATTCGCCAGGCTGGTGCGACGCCTCTGCTGATGCAGATCCGTCTGCCTCGTAACTATGGGCAGCGCTATATTCAGAAATTTGAGGCTATCTATCCCGAATTGGCCAAGCAGCAACAAATCCCCCTGCTCCCCTTCATGCTCGAGCCACTGCTAGGAGAGCCTGAGCTCTTCCTGCCAGATGGCCTGCACCCCAATGCCGAGGGCCAGCAGCGACTCGCCACACAACTCTTCTCCCTGTTGACCCCCGAGATCTTGGCCGCAAAAAAGCAGCCTAAAATGTAAAGATAGGTAAAAGGCTGGCGCTGGTCAGGCCAGGAGTTGTCCCTCCTTCGGCAAACCGTATCATGAGCCATAGTCCGGCGTCAGGCCGGCCACTGGTCGCCATAGGGGAGTAATAAAGATGATCCGAGTCTTGCTGGTTGATGATGATGTAGAGCTCTGTCACCTGCAGGCCGACTATCTGCAAAGCGAGGGGTTTACGGTAGAGCAGTGTCATGACGGGGCTAGCGGACTCAAAGCCGCACTGTCGGGTGAGCACGATATTCTGCTGCTGGATCAGATGCTTCCGCAGATGAGCGGCTCCGAACTGCTGCGCCGTCTGCGCCAGCACAGCAACCTGCCCGTCCTTATGCTGACGGCGAAAGGGGATGATGTCGACCGGATACTGGGGTTGGAGATTGGCGCCGATGACTATGTGGCCAAACCCTGCACACCCCGTGAGCTGGTAGCGCGCATCCGCGCCATATTGCGACGCAGTGCCCCCAATAAACTTGGCCACCCCCAGCTTGATGATGTCAAAGTAGGCGCGCTGCGCCTGAGTTCATCACGTCGGCTCGCCTATTGGCAAGGAGAGCGGCTGGAATTGACGAGCACCGAATTCAACCTGCTAGAGAGCCTCTGTCGCCATGTCGGCCAATCCCTGAGTAAGGCGCAACTCTCCGAGCTGGTACTCGGACGCCCCCTGACCCGCTACGATCGTAGCCTGGATGTTCACATCAGCAATCTGCGGCAAAAACTGGGCGAGCGTGCCGATGGTCGTAGTCCGATTGAGACCATACGCGGCATAGGGTATCAACTGCTCGGAGAGGATGAATGAGTCTGTTTTGGCGCATACTGTTCGGCTTCTGGTTATCTCTGCTGCTGATGGGAGTAGGGGCCGGGGCCGTTGTCATGCTCTACAATGAGGCCAAGCTGCGTAATCCAGAGCAATTGGCTCAAGAGAAACGGCTCGGCTTCATGCTCGATAACTTGAGCCGGGATCTGCGTGTCAACAGTGCCGAGCTCGTCATCGAGCAGTGGCAACAGCGGGCTCATCCCCCTTTTCTGCCGCCTGGTTTTTCTACCGCCCACAATCAGAGCGCTCCCGCCGAATCACCACCGCCCCCACTCGGCTCGGCTGATGAACGGGAGAATCAACCCTTTCCAACCCTCCCCTTGATGGTCACCCCTCAAGGGGTCGATCTGCTTGGCCGTCATGTTCCCACTCAAGCCTGGCACGAGGCCCAGCGCCTGCTGGGGGAACAGGCCGATGCGCCTCACTCCCCCGTGCGCCACGTCATCACAACCGATGGCCAACCCCTGCTGCTCTTTGCCCTCAACCGCATGGTCACACCCGATCACATTATGCTCTTTGATATACTGGACACCCCCTTCCTGTTGCCCCTGTGTGCACTGCTCTCCAGCCTGCTCTTTAGTGCTCTGCTGGCCCGCAATCTGGTTAAACCTATCCAGATACTGCGCGATGGCCTGCACCAGGTAGCCGAGGGAGATTTCCAGATCGAGGTCAGCGCCCAGATGGGCACCCGTCGCGATGAATTAGCTGAATTGGGGCGCGATGCCGATCGCATGGCCCGGCAACTGGGGCAATTGCTCAGTTCACAAAAACGGCTGCTCAACGATATCTCACACGATCTGCGCTCCCCTCTGGCGCGTCTGCAGGTAGCCATAGGGTTGGTCAGGCAGAAGCCGGAGCGACTGCCTGAGATGCTCGAGCGCCTGGAGTATGAGGCAGGACGACTGGATAACATGATAGGCGAAGTGTTGACCCTGGCTCGTCTGGAATCGGGCGTCCCCTATGCCCAAGGCGACTATCTGGACTTGGTCGCCCTCTTGCAGAGTCTGGTGGAGGATGCCCGCTTTGAAAGCAGCCAGCATGCCATCAGCCTGGAGCTCAATCAGCTCAACGAGCTGGTTCTCCCCTGCCGCGGTGAGTTGCTGTGGCGCGCCTTCGAAAACCTGCTGCGCAACGCCCTGCAACATACACCGTCAGGAGCCAGTGTCGGGCTAGAGCTGAATGTCGATGCCAAGTGGTGTCAGATCCAGATCCAGGATACGGGTCCAGGCGTCCCACCTCACCTGCTGAGCGAGATCTTTGAGCCCTTCCATCACGCCGATGATACCCGAGGTCATGGCCTTGGGCTGGCCATAGCCAAGCGGGCCATAGAGGCTCACGGCGGCACCATAGCCGCGGAGAATGCGGCAGCCGGTGGACTGCTTATCACAGTCACACTACCTCGCCCACCTGAGCATTCAGCCTAAGGATGCAAAAAACAGGAAGAAACAGAAAAGAAAAAGCCCGTCATCTAGACGGGCTTTTCTGATTTGGTGGAGCTACGCGGGATCGAACCGCGGACCTCTTGCATGCCATGCAAGCGCTCTCCCAGCTG
>JBOFBS010000220.1:0-1787 GCA_051645725.1 Aeromonadaceae bacterium
CGGATCGGCGGCCAGCGCGGCCAATGGCAGAGTACCGGCCAGCAGGGCCAGGGCGGAAAGGGCAAAGAAGGAACGACGCTGCATAAAAACTCCCTGTAAACATCTCAACGGCTGGCGCGATGGCAGAGTCGTGCTTGAATCACCGCAACCATCTAGCCATCCAAACGGCTAATTAAGCACACCATAACAGAGCCGTTTCGCTTCGCCAAGCAACAAAACCGGGCAAGCTTTACCGGATGGTAGTGAAGCCCGGCTCTCAGCTCTGCCGGGTCCCCATGACAAGAAATCTTTGATAAACCACACAGTTATTGCTTGACCCCCTCCCCAAGCGGGCCTCAAGTGACTTATTGTGGTCACTTCATGGCTATTGCATTTGATTAATCTTGTTATTCAATCAGCAAAGGAACCGCTGTGGACACATATCTGGGAGTCAATGCTCACATTTTGCAGGCTGAGCATATTTCATACATGCAGCAGACTGCCGCACAGTTATTATTCCAAACAGGGATAGTGTCTAGACCGTGATACGTTTTTTACAACTGGATTTATTGTAATGACAGGAGGTCACTTGAAGGATAAAGAGAAAATTGCGGTCTTTATCGATGCAGATAATGCGCCAGCCGGCAAGATGGACAGGGTATTGTCAGAACTGGCCCGCTATGGTGTAGTCAATATTCGTAAGGCATATGGTAACTGGAAAAACCCAACCCTCAAGTCATGGGAGGAAATACTGCACGAGTTTGCAATTCAACCAATCCAGCAATTCGACTTGACCAAGGGGAAAAATGCCACCGATATGGCACTGGTGATTGATGTCATGGATGTTCTCTATACCAAGGATGTCGACGTTATTTGCCTCGTCTCTTCTGACTGTGACTTCACCCCACTTGTTACTCGATGTCTGGCTGATGGCAAGGTTGTGATCGGGTTTGGCGAACGGAAAGCCCCGATGCCTTTCGTCAATAGCTGCTCTCGTTTTCTCTATCTGGATGCCGAGTTGCAGGATATTCAAGAAGAGCAGCCAATTGCCAAACAAGTCAAGAACCTCAAGAGTGATACACGCCTCATCAATTTACTCAGGCAAGCCATTGAAGCAGTAGAGGAAGGCGGTGGCTGGGCAAGATTAAGTCCAATTGGCAGCCATATCTCAAACCATGCCTCATTCGATCAACGAAATTATGGATTTAAAAAACTCAGTGATCTGTTCATGGCAATTGATCTATTCGAAATGAAGAAAACTGACAACTCGGTATTATGGGTAAGAGATAAAAAGCGGGCATCCCAATTGACCAAATCCAAATGAAACGATGGTCGTTTTTTTCGATTGGCAGGCTGACATAAGGAAAACGCCTTACCTCAAGTTTTCATTGTATAGCCAGGCTGCAACTAAATTTACATTTTGCATTACTTTATTTTTGACCTGTTCCAGCCCTGCCGGTAGTTTGCGGAAGTGATTCGCATAGCCACCCGAAATGTAACAGATACCACCTTCAGGAGTAACCATGACCCCCAAACAACATCTGCTCGCCAAGGCCATCTTTATCGTTGCGACCATGCTCTCCCTCGCCATGATTGCATTCGTTGCCTGGGCCGTCGTCACGGTCAGCCCGCTCCACCCGGCTGACATGGCACCATCGCAGAGTCTCAGCCTTGGCCTGGCAACCGCCCTCGCCCTGTTTGTGCTCGCCTTCAACTATGTGGCCTACCGCGGGCTCACCGAACAGGTGACGGCCTTCAAGGTGGTCTTCTGGTGCTTCGTCGCCCTGCAGTTGTTCGCCTTTCCGATC
>JBOFBS010000221.1:0-2367 GCA_051645725.1 Aeromonadaceae bacterium
ATGTTGGCAGCGGTATTGAAAGTCTTGTCTTCAACCTTGACGGCTGCGTGTGCGATGCCACTGACCAGAGCACAGGCAACGGCCTGTACCAGAACGGTTTTTCTCATGTCCCTTTTCACCATTGGTTTTATTATTGACGTTTCTCATGACGAATCTAAATGAGAATGGTGTGCATTATGCTCTGTTCGCGCCGGGTTGAGAAGCAAAAAACCGCCCTGCAGCTTGTCTGGGGAACAGGACAAGAGGCCGGGCGGTTTGCACAACCAAAGTGAGGGGGGAGAAATTGCCTGATCAGAGCACCTTGAAGGGGATCACCAGACGACCCGGCTCCACCTTGAGATCTTCGACCTTGTCCTTGATCCTCGCTTCGTTCTTGCGGCTGCTGTCGAGGCGATAGACCGGCGTTTGCGACAGGAAGAGGGAGAGCGACTGATTGAAGGTGGGCAGGATAGGGGTCAATGCGGCACCTATGTTGGCCGGATCGGTCTGCACCGAGACCAGTTCGAGATCACGCAGATAGATAGCCCCCTGATCGGCGACATATTCCGGGCGGGCGCTCAGGGCAAAACGTACCTTCATCTGCTGGCTGCCAAGGGGGCTGCTTACCTGCAGGTCGCCAGCTGCATCGAGTTCGATGCGATCCGGTTGCTTGCGGCCGATACGGCTTTGCATCTCGTCCAGGCGGATCTTGCTCGACATGATGCCGGGGATCCCCAGCTGTTTTTCAAAAGAGACCTGCTTTTTGAGGTACTGATTGATTTCGGCTTCGCTGACGTTGTACTGGGTCAGCGAGCAGGCCGCCAGCAGCAGGGCGAGGGGGAGTAACAACAGCTGTTTCAGCATGAGAGGTTCCGGTTGGTCAACATAATGAGGCGTATCTTACGCGATAACCCGCCCCGGGCGGGAGTCTGATGACACGGTTGTTGCGAGGGGCATATCTCTGGTTGTCTTTTGCCTGTGACGGGGTTCATCATCGAACAGCTGGTTCGGGTCCAGGAGGAGATGTGATGGGCAGTCTGACGAGATATGGATGCAGGTGGTTGCTGTGGCTCTGTTGTATGGCGGGGATATGGAGCTCACCTTCGTGGGCCGATGTGAAGGTGATCCCGGTATTCGAGGCGCAGGCCGCGGTGCAGACCCTCAAGGAGATCTATCCCCGGCTCGGAGTAAGCGCCATGGGCAATCAGCTGGTGCTGAGCGGGACGCCGGACCAATTGCAGGAAGCCGAGGCGACTCTGGCGCAAATCAACCAGCCACCGCAAAGCCTGCTTATCGAGTGGCGGGTGGATGGGCTTTCCAACAGTGAACAACTGGGCGGTTCAGTAAGCCGTGACGAGGCCAAGCGGCAATGGCTGCTCGATGGCAATGCCCAGCAGTACCAGCGCAGCCAGAACGACAGCTGGCAGGTGCGCGGGTTGTCGGGCCGACCCGTGCTGTTGCAAATGGGCTCCTATCAGCCGGTCACCTTATATCAGTGGAACGGGGGCGCGGTAGTGGGGATGATGCCGCTGGTGAACGGCCTCTATGCCACCGCAACCCTGATAGGGGACAGGGTTCAGGTAGCGCTCAGCAGCGAGCAGGCGAGGCTGGAGCAGGGAACTATCAATCGTGGGCAGAGTGCCACCGAGGTCAGTGGAGCCCCGGGCCAGTGGCTGACGGTGGGGGAGCTATCCACCAGCTCGGCTCAGCAGGGCAGCACTCTTGGTACGCAGTTGCAGGGCGGGCGTGGCAGCCAGAGCGATCGCCAGACCCTGCAGATCCGGGTTACTCCCCAATAGGCCTGAACGCTTCGCAATCCGTGCCCAGAGCCCCGTTAGTGGGGCTCATCGGCTGCATATTCGCGCAACTGGCGACTGCGTAGCAGATACCAGAGTGCCCAGAGGCTGGCGACCAGCACCAGCGCGGTGGGCCAGCTGAACGACCACTTCTGCAAGTTGAGGCTGTGCAGCTGCATCAGCAGGCCGCTGGTGGCAGAGCAGAGCAGCAGCAAGGGACTGTGGCGCCTGAGTCTGGCGCGAATGCCGCGGGTCTGCTGATAGGTGCCGCCACAGGCGAGCAGGGCCAGCATGGCGGGCACATCGGTCAGCAGGCTGATATAGAGGGTGAGCTTGTCGGGGTAGAAGAGCTCAAGGAGCTCGCTGCCGCTTTGGCGGGTGACGCCAGCCATCAGGAAGAGCCAGACCGATCGGGTCAGTAGCAGGGCGATGGGCCAGAACCAGAGAGGAGGGCGAAGCTGGCCGTGATCGTCATAGCGGTGTTCGGGGTAGAGGGTCATGGTTGCCCGATATCCATTCATAGAGTGCAAGTGATGCAGAGGATATGGGGCGAAGGCGAGCCCTTTGCAAGGCGCGGGAGGGTGCGGGAATT
>JBOFBS010000222.1:0-1696 GCA_051645725.1 Aeromonadaceae bacterium
ACAGTGGTTGAGCAGCTTGTTTACATCAGCGACATGTTTGGTACTGCGGTATTCGCGTTTTCAGGGGTTCTGGTGGCGGGCCGCCTCAGGATGGACGGTTTTGGCGTCATGGTGTTGGCGGCAGTCACCGCCATAGGGGGTGGGACCATCCGCGACATGATCCTGGGGGCCACCCCCGTCTTCTGGGTACGCGACCCGCTCTACATCTGGGTGGTGATAGCAACGGCACTCATCGGGATGTGGATGGTCAAACTGCCCCGCCGCATGCCCTGGTACGTGCTGCCGGTCGCCGATGCCTTTGGGCTCGCCCTGTTTACAGTGATCGGCGCCCAGAAAGCCCTCAACTTTGGCACTTCGGGGCTAATCGCTGTGCTGATGGGCACCATGACCGGGGTGGCTGGCGGCATGATCCGCGATGTGCTGGCCCGGGAAGTGCCCATGGTGCTGCAAAAAGAGATCTATGCCACCGCCTGTATCCTCGGCGGCATTCTCTACACGCTGGCACTGGAAGCCGATATGGATCGGGTCACCGCCATGCTTATCTGCATGAGCGCCGTATTTGGCCTGCGGGTTGCCGCCATCTATTGGCATCTCTCCCTGCCCACCTTCTCGCTACAGCGCAGCAATTGAGGGAAGCCCCGCACAGTGTGCGGGGCTTCGCGTTGAACCAAACGCGCTTTTCTGTTGTCATACAACACAGTTGTTGTTAGCCGGAACTTCTCATGCAAAAGATCGGAATGTTCGCCACGCTCTTTCTCACCAGCGTGACGGCACTTCATGCCGAGGCACAGGCGGTGTTTGGTCGATTGGCCTCGGCGCCAGTACAGCAGTTCAATCAGGTAATACGTCAGGCCAGCAACGAGCAGCAAGGCTGGGTCAATGATTATAGGGAAGTGGCGCTGCGCTTTGTCGGCCATGGCGACATGACAAGTCGTATCCATGCCCAGCAGCTGGATAACGATCTGGTGCTCTCTGTCGCACTGGATGGCGCCCACAGTGACATGCTCTATATCCTGACCCTCTATCGCAGCAATAATCTCTGGCAGATGCGAGAAGCCGAGATGGGCTGGCGCTGTCAGGGACAAGATTCTTTCACCCCGGTCCCCTGCCCCTGACAGGCATGACAAAACAGGTGAAATAAAAAATCCGGCACACTGGCCGGATTTTTTATGGGAGATTGGGCGTCAAATTACGGACGGTAAACTTTGACGTTGGCAAAGCCCTTCTCTTTCAGGTAAAGCGCCTGCAGCTTGCTCATCACACCGCGATCACAGTAGAGCAGGTAGGTCTTCTCCTTGGGCAGATCGCCAAAGGCGGTAGCCAGCTTGAAGAAGGGAATATGCATGACCTCACGCCCTTCCACCTGCAATGGCTTCTCGTCGTGCTCGTCCATGGAGCGGATATCGAGGATCACCTCGTTGTCACCGCTCTCGGCGGTAGTCTCCACTTCCTGCACCTCGGCGGCGGTCTCTTCACCAATGCGACGAATGTCAAGGTAACGGGCCTCGGAGACCACCTTGTCCAGAATGGAGAAGTCAAAATTGGCCTCTTCCTCTTCAATGCGGGAGAGCTCGGCCTTCACGGTCGGCTTCTTGGAGATGACACCGCAATACTCCGGCATGGTCTCGGCGAACTCCAGGGTACCGATGCGGCGGGCTTCGCTGATGATGTCCGGCTTGTCCCAGGTGATGAGCGG
>JBOFBS010000223.1:0-2639 GCA_051645725.1 Aeromonadaceae bacterium
TAGGCGCTGCCCGGGTGATAGGCATCGACATAGACCCTCAGGCCATTCAGGCCAGCCGCGACAATGCCGAGCGTAATGGCGTCGCCGATCGCCTGGAGCTCTTTTTGCCAGAAGATCAGCCCCAGGCACTGCACGCCGACCTCTTGGTGGCCAATATACTGGCCGGTCCATTGCGCGAACTGGCTCCCCTGATGAATGCCCTGGTTCGCCCAGGTGGCCTGCTGGCCCTCTCCGGCGTGCTGGAGACCCAGGCCGTCGAGCTGGAGGGTATCTATGGTCAATGGTTTGATATGGATCCTACCGCGGTGAAAGAGGAGTGGTGCCGCCTCTCCGGTCAAAAACGCTAAACCGCACAGCAGCTGAACGCCTCACCTTAGAGCACAGTAAAAATCCCGGGAAGAAATCAGCAAGCGGTGGCTCCTGCCACCGCTTTCCCGTAAAGTAATCATCATGTTACACCGCCCAAGGTGACCCTATGGTGAAGAAGCTTCAAGGAGTGGTGATACCGCTGATGCTACTGCTTGCCCTGGTGATGGCGGTGTTTATCGACTATCAGAAGGCCAGCGTCCCCATGGTGCGCACCGCGCCTCGCCACCCCGTTTATGTATTGGACTCCCCACGCCATCAAGCCGATGTGAGCCAAGGCAAAATCATCCTGGCGCTCGGTCCCTGGTGCTATGGCCTGTTAACCGGCACCCAGGCCTTTTCCAGTGTGGGAGAGGCCAGTGACTTCATCCGTCTGCAGGGGTTGAATCCGGACAACTGGCAGCTTTATCAAGCCTCCGGCGACTACCAACTGGATGTCAGCGATGGCGTCCTCAACAAGACGCTGCAACTCGTCGCCCCCCTGCCCTTTAGCCACTGATCGGTTACCAGGAGTCCCACTTGCCCCACTCATTACGCCCCATGACGCCTCAAGACTACCCGGCCGTGATCGCTTTATGGCAACAGAGTGAAGGTCTGACCCTGCGTGATGCCGACTCTGAAGCCGCCATTCGCGCCTATCTGGCCCGCAATCCGGGCCTCAGTTTCGTGGCACACGACCGGCACCAACTCATAGGGAGCGTGCTGGTGGGCAGCGATGGCCGTCGGGGCTACTTGCAACATCTTAGCGTCGCCAAGGAGTGGCAAGGTAAGGGGGTGGGACGAGCACTACTGCAGGCCGCTATCCAGGCGCTACACGCGATTGGAGTGGAGAAGACGCATCTGTTTGTCCATGCCGAGAATCACGAAGCCCAGGCCTTTTATCGCCATTTAGGCTGGCAGGAGCGAGCGGATATCCAGCTCTACTCCTTTAATGCCAGTACGAACCACAATGCCTGAGCCTCGTCAGACCCCGGCACTCAGCGCTGTTTGATCAGATGGAAGAGGCGCTCTGTCTCTACCGGATCACATAACTGGGTACCATGCCGCAAGGTAGCCGCCGTCCCCGCTGCCACGCCAAAGCGCGCCATCTCCTGCAGATCGGCCCCGGCTGCCAACTTCAGGCACATGGCCCCCACCATGCTGTCCCCGGCTCCTACTGTGCTGAGCTTCTGCACCGGCGGGGGCACCACCTGCAGGCTCTGCTCCTGACTCACAGCCAGAGCGCCCTGCGGCCCCATGGAGACGACCACCAACTTGGCCGCCCCGCGCTTGATGAGCGAGCGGGCCGCCGCCACGATCGCCTCGGGCGTATCGACCGCCGCCCCGGTCAGCTCAGCCAGCTCAGCCTGATTGGGCTTGATAAGCCAGAGCCCACCTTCGGCTACCGCCGCCGCCAGGGCGGCGCCTGAGCTATCGACCACACAATGCAGCCGTTTCTCTTTGGCCAAGATGAGAACATCAACCAGATCGGCCACATCCATACCCGGAGGCAGACTGCCACTGATCACCAGCAGGGTATGGGCAGGCAAGGCGGCCACCTTCAGGCGCAAGCCGTGTATCTCTTCTGAGCACAAGGCCGCCCCCGGCATCACGAAACGGTACTGCTCACCACTGTTTTGGGCCAACACATGCAGATTTTGTCGGGTCCAGTCCCGGGTCACCTCCACGGCCACCTGCAACCCTTCGGCCTTCAGCAAGGCACTCAGATGCTCACCCGTTGGCCCACCCGCAGGATAGATGGCTAACGCCTCTCCACCCAAACGCTTGATGGCGCGCGCCACGTTGATACCGCCCCCACCGGGTTCAAATACCGGCTGGGCACAGCGCAGTTTCCCCTCTGGGTAGAGGCGCTCGGTGACAGTCGCACTGTCCAGAGATGGCGAAAAGGTAAGAGTAGCGATAGCGGTCATGAGGACTCCAGATGCTCAATCGGGAAGAGAGGCTGCATTCAGCATCAAACAGCGACCGCGGCAATGCAAGTGGCAGAGTGCGAGTCAGATGAGTTTATCTGCTTGGGATGGCCTGGTTGTGAAATCCACCTCACCATTCCACCCCGCAGCGGGAAGAGACTCACCGCAGAAGCGTGAAAATAGCCCAACCCCACTCTTGCCGAGGCGCATCATGTCACTGGATGCTTACCACTCTCCCCATACACTCACCCTGACCGAGCAACGGCTCTGGCTAGATGAGACCCCCTATCGACTCAGCCGCGAGATAGGGCGGGGGAAATCGGCCATCTCTTACCTCTATCACCAGGAGGCGGAGGCCCTCAC
>JBOFBS010000224.1:0-3635 GCA_051645725.1 Aeromonadaceae bacterium
TAGGTCTCGCTCTTTTGCTATGGATTTTTTGCGATGTGAGAAGCATCAGATGATCTCCAATTCTTACCAGGGTTTCTCCCTGCTCTTTGTTCATGATGATTTTGTGGTGCTCAACAAGGCGCCTGGCATTGGCATGCACGATGAGGAGGGGAGCGCAGGCCTGGTTTCTGAAGCCAGAGCTCAGTTGGGGATGGAGCTCTACCCTGTGCATCGGCTGGATAAGGTGACCTCGGGTCTCTTGCTGTTAGCTCGCAATAGCGAATCCAATCGAGCACTTAGTATGGCGTTTGCCGAGCGGCACGTGACCAAGATCTATCTGGCGCTTAGCCAGCATAAGCCCAAGAAGAAGCAGGGTTGGATAAAAGGGGGCATGGTGCGTGGTCGCCGTGGCAGCTGGTTGCTGACTCGTAGCCAGGAAAATCCTGCTGTGACCTGGTTTGAGAGCGATGGTTTGGGTGATGGGTTACGCCTGTTCCGGGTACAACCCAAGACCGGCAAGACTCATCAAATCCGCGTGGCACTCAAAAGTTTGGGGGCACCCATTCTGGGCGATGAGCTCTACGGCGCAGGTCGAGCAGACCGCGTCTATCTCCATGCCTTCGAGCTGGCATTTTCCCTGAAGGGAGAATGTTGGCGTTTTAATGCACTGCCTGAGCAGGGGGAATGGTTTGACGATCCGCGAGTGCAGGCCGCTCTAGCTACGCATAAGGATCCTGCCTCCTGATGGTTCAGTGTCAGTCGAAAACATGAGCCCCCTGATAGTTGAGTGAGCCGATTCCTGGCGAAGAGTCACTGTGCACAGTTTTGGTGCTCCATTATGGATCGCTCCCTTGTTTTTCCCCACGCTAAGCCACACAACGCCCCAATTTGCACTGGCATACTCCTTGCTTGCTAGGTGATTGTCGCGATTATCACAGCTGTGAAAGCAGATTGTGATCCGCGGGTTGTCTCACCAGACTCAAATCAAAGCAGGGAAGAAAAAGATGCATAAATTAAAAGCGCTCACCATAGCCTCCTCCGCCATGTTGCTGTTACTTGCTGGACAAAGTCAGGCCGCCTCTGGGGATACCCTGGCTCAGGTCAAGAAAAAGGGAGAATTGCAGTGTGGAGTCAGTGATGGTTTACCTGGTTTTTCCAACCCGAACGCCAAGGGGGTTTGGGAAGGGATTGATGTGGACCTTTGTCATGCCCTGGCTGCGGGTATTTTTGGTGACGCCAGCAAGGTGAAATTTATCCCGCTTAACGCCAAGGAGCGCTTTACCGCCCTGCAATCGGGTGAGGTGGATGTCCTGTCCCGTAACACTACCTGGACATTGACTCGTGATGCGACCCTGGGTCTCACCTTTACTTCGACCCTCTATTACGATGGGCAGGGCTTCCTGGTTAACAAGGCGTTGGGTGTCAAGAGTGCCAAAGAGCTGGATGGCGCCTCTATCTGTATTCAGGCCGGCACAACCACAGAGCTGAATGTCTCTGATTACTTCAAGGCCAACGGCATGAAGTTTACGCCGGTCGTATTTGATACCTCGGATCAAACCGTTAAAGGTTTTGAGTCGGGCCGTTGTGATGTGCTGACCTCAGATCAATCCCAGCTCTATGCACTGAAGATCAAACTCTCCAAACCTGATGCCGCCGTGGTGCTGCCAGAAGTGATCTCCAAGGAGCCATTAGGCCCGGCTGTACGTCAGGGTGATGAGCAGTGGGGGACTCTGGTTAAGTGGACGCTTTTTGCCATGGTTAACGCTGAGGAGTTGGGTGTGACCAGCAAGAATGTGGATGCCATGAAGGCCTCTAAGAATCCGGATGTACGCCGCTTGCTGGGGCTGGAAGAGCCTTCCGGTAAGGTCTTGGGGATCCAACCCGATTGGGGATACCAGATCGTCAAACAGGTTGGCAACTATGGCGAAGTATTTGAGCGGACTGTGGGTAAAGGGTCGGCTTTGGGGATAGAGCGTGGTGTGAATGCGTTGTGGAACCAGGGTGGTTTCATGTACGCCCCTCCTATTCGTTAAGTCACCGGGCATGGCCGCATCAGCGGCCATGCCACCATTCCCAGTTTGCGCTGTATAGCCGAATTAGTTAGGAAGTCATCATGGCTATTGGAACTTCTGCGTCTGACTTGACCAAGGGAAGCCACTCTGCGCGTTGGTATTACAACAGCACGGTGCGCGCCTATTTATTTCAACTGCTGGTGGCAGTCGCGGTAGGCGGCACCCTGCTCTATATCATCAGCAACACCCTGCATAACATGCAGACCCGAGGCATCGCCTCCGGGTTTGATTTTCTTTCACATCGAGCCGGTTTTGGCATCATTCAGACCCTCATCCCCTATGACGAATCCTACAGTTATGGGCGGACTTTTCTGGTCGGTTTGATGAATACCCTGCTGGTTTCAGCCATGGGCATAGTGCTGGCTACCCTGCTTGGCTTTGTGCTGGGGGTGGCGCGTTTATCAAAGAACTGGTTGGTATCTCGGGTTGCCACGTTGTATGTGGAGGTGTTTCGCAATATTCCTCTACTGCTGCAGATCTTCTTCTGGTACTTCGCCGTGCTACGTACCCTGCCTTCACCCAGGCAGAGTCTGAGCTGGGGCGATTCCCTGTTTTTGAATATTCGCGGTCTCTATCTACCTGCGCCTATCTTTGAGGAGGGCGCGGGGTACGTGCTCCTTTCTCTGCTGGTGGCGCTGGTTGCCAGTGGCTGGTTAATGCGTCGGGCTCGTCAGCAACGGCTGGCTACAGGCCGTTCCTTTGCTGCAGGCAAGCTAGCCATTGCTCTGATCGTGCTGCTACCAGGCCTCACTTTTTTTATGGTGGGTCGACCTATTGCCCTGGATATGCCACACCTGATGGGTTTCAACTTCAAGGGCGGCATGACGGTTATCCCTGAGTTGGCGGCGCTCCTGATTGCCCTGACCATCTATACTGCGGCATTTATTGCTGAGATAGTCCGCTCAGGCATTAATGCGGTAAACAAAGGGCAGAGTGAGGCAGCCGATGCCTTGAGTCTGAGTCGAGTCCAGACTCTACGATTGGTGGTGATACCTCAAGCCTTGCGCGTCATCATCCCGCCTCTGACGAGTCAGTATCTTAATCTGATTAAAAACTCCTCGTTGGCTACCGCCATTGGTTACCCGGATCTGGTCTCAGTCTTCATGGGAACCACCCTTAACCAGACTGGCCAAGCCATAGAGGTGACGGCCATGACTATGGCAGTTTACCTTCTCATCAGCATCACGACCTCCTTCTTGATGAACACCTATAACCGTAAAATGGCCTTGGTGGAGCGATAATTATGGCTGTGTATTCTGAACAACCAGTACTCGTGGCTCCCCATCACAGTGTGGGGATCTGGGGCTGGTGTCGTGCCAACCTCTTCTCCAGCCCCTTAAATAGTGCATTGACCCTGGGGCTGCTCTATCTGCTGCTGCCCCCCCTGTGGCAGTTGCTGCAGTGGGCCTTCATCCGGGCAGACTGGATGGGTGCAGATCGAACCGCCTGCACATCAGGTGGAGCTTGCTGGGTCTTTATCAACGTGCGCTTCTCCCAGTTTATCTATGGTTTTTACCCGGATGCGGAGCGTTGGCGTGTGGATCTGATGTTTGCCCTGTGTGCCTTGCAGATGGCAGCTTTAAT